>CAISKJ010000649.1 GCA_903885885.1 uncultured delta proteobacterium | reverse complement strand
GGGCGGTTTCACGCGACGCTGGCGCCCGCGGTGCTGGCCGAGCGAGGGGTCACGGTGCGCGCGGTGTTCGAGCCCACGGAGCCGTGGTTCGGCGCGAGCGAGAGCCCGCCGCTGGCGCTCACGGCGCCGCCGCCGCCGAAGGTGCACTGGCTGTGGGTGGTGGCCCCCGCGGCGCTCGCGGCGCTGGGCGTGGCCGTGGTGCTGGTGCGCGCGCGGTCGAAGGGCGACGCGCCCGCCGAGGCCCTCCCCGATCGGGCCCCCGAGGCGCAGTGGAACCGCGTGGAGCACGTGGCCCCTTCGGCGACGGGGGGGCTGCGCGTGCGCTTCGTGGTGGTCGATCGCGCGACGACGAAGGCGGTGTCCGAGCCGATGGTGCGCTGGGGCGCCGAGCCCGCGTGGCGCGCGGCGACGGGCGAGAGCGTGGCGGTGCAGCCCGCGCGCAAGGTGGAGTTCGAAGTGGGCGCGTCGGGGTACGCCCCGCGCAAGGTGACGGGCGAGTTCTCGCGGCCCGGCGAGTACGTGGTGCGCGTGCAGCTGCGGTCGTGGCGGGAGGAGCTCTTCGAGCGCGCGCGGCCGTGGCTGCGGCGGTCGGGGGGCGGCGCGACGGCCCTGCCCACGCTGCGCGAGGCGCTCGCGAAGCGCGCGGCGACGCCCAACGCGGTGGCCTTCGTCGAGCACATCGAGGCGGGGTGCTACGCGCCCGAGAGCCCGAGCGCGAAGGAGGTCGCGCGGGCCGACGAGCTCTCCACCGTGATGGACCCGACGCCGTCGATTGCTCGGGATTGAACGGGGCGGCGAGCTCAACGTATAGTCGCGCCCTTCGCGCGAGGGCGGCGAGGCGGCCACTGCTGCCGCGCGGGCCTCGCGGGAGGGATCAGGACGTTACTCGATGACTCCGATAGCGTGGCTCGTGGTGGCGCTCGTCGTGGTGGCGGCGATCGCGGTGTTCCTCTGGGGCCGACGTCAGGGGAGACTGCCCGCGCCCGACGAGCCCGCGAAGCTCCCGACGGCGGGCGAGGGGGCGGCCCCGACGGCGGAGGCGAAGAAGCCCGCGGAGCTTCCGTCGGCCGAGCGCCTCGCGACGCAGCCCACGGCCGAGGCGGGCGCGCAGCCCGCGGGCGTCGAGGCGAAGGGCGAAGGCTCCGCCGAGCGCACCCGCGATGTGAGCGCCCTGAAGAAGGGACTCGCGCAGACGCGCACGGGCTGGATGCAGCGGCTCCTGTCGGTGTTCGCCGGCCGCAAAGAGATCGACCCGGCCCTGCTCGACGACATCGAAGAGACGCTGCTCACCGGCGATGTGGGCACGGCCACCACGAAGCGCTTCATCGATGGCCTCAAGGCGCGCCTCGACCGTAAAGAGCTCGCGGACGCGAGCAAGGTGTGGGATGCGCTGAAGGCCGACGCGCTCACCATCCTCGACGTGGGGGCCCCCGCGTTCGGGAGCCGCGCGACCGCGAAGCCCTTCGTGATTCTCATGGTGGGCGTCAACGGCGCCGGCAAGACGACCACGATCGCCAAGCTGGCGTCGCGCTACCACGCCGAGGGCAAGAAGGTTCTGCTCGCGGCGGGCGACACGTTTCGCGCGGCCGCCGTGGCCCAGCTCGAGATGTGGGGGCAGCGCCTCGAGGTGCCGGTGCACAAGGGCAAAGAGAACGCGAAGCCCGGCGCGGTGGTGTACGAGGCCGTGGCGCGCGGCGTCGCCGAGGGGGCCGACGTGATCATCGCCGACACCGCGGGGCGCCTGCAGACCAAGGCACCCCTCATGGAAGAGCTGCGCAAGATCCGCGAGGCCTGCGGCAAGGCCTCGCCGGGCGCGCCCCACGAGGTGCTCCTCGTGCTCGATGCCACCACCGGGCAGAACGCCATCTCTCAGGCGCGAGAGTTTCGCGAGACCCTCGACCTCACCGGGGTGGTGCTCACCAAGCTCGATGGCACCGCGAAGGGCGGCGTGATCCTCGCGGTCGCCGATGAGTTCAAGCTGCCCGTGCGCTTCGTGGGCGTGGGCGAGAAGTCCGAAGACCTCCGAGAGTTTGACGCGCGCGACTTCGTCGAGGCCCTCTTCGCGCGCGACGCCGACGATGCGAACTGAGCGCGCGACGCGCACCCGAGAGAACGTTCCGTTCACTGCCTTCATTTCTGTTGAGGCCATTTGAAGCCGCGTGATATAGTCCGCGCCGATTTGGGAGTTTATCTTGTGATTTCAAGCACTTGGAAGCCACAAGGTATACGAGGCGATAGAGCGCCGGAGGCGCTTCAGGGAGAGAGCACAGGGGTGACGATGGGTCGCAAAACGATCGCCCGGTTCCTGATGGCAGCGGCGGTGCTGAGCCTCCCGCTCACGGCGCAAGCGCAGACGAACCGCCGTAACCAGCAGACACCGGGGGCAGCACAGCCGCAGGCGCAAACGCCGCCCGCGGGTGGCGGGTCCGATATGGACTTCAGCCAGCCCGACCAGCCCGCACCGGCGGAACAACCCGCGCAGCCCGAGACTGGCACCGGGGGTGCGGGCCTGCAGCTCGACGTCCCGGGTGGCGAAGTCACGGCCGAGCGGCATCCCTTCAACGAAGAGATCTACGCTGTTCAGCAGATCTCGGCGTTGCGCAACCACCGCCTCGAGCTCACGCCCACGGCGAACTTCTCGCTCAACGACCCGTTCGTGTCGCACACCGGGTTCGGGCTCAACGCCAACTACTGGATCTCGAACGTGCTGGCCGTTGGCCTCACGGGCGTTTTCTTCCAGGGGCTCAACGCGCCCTCCGACGTGAACCTCTTCGTGGGGCGCTCGACCAACCTGGTCGTCCCCATCAACGAGTATCAGGTCGCTGCGGCGCTGAACTTTTCGTACGTCCCCCTGTACGGCAAGTTCTCGATGTTCTCCCGGTACATCTTTCACTGGGATCTGTTCGTGAGCGCGGGCGTCGGCATCATGCGCTCGCGGCCCATCACGGCGATCGACCCCGAGATTCGCACCTTCGGGTGGAACACGAACATCCTCTTCGACGCCAGCGTCGGCGTGCGCGTGTTCTTCACCCGCTCGGTGGGCCTCACCCTCGAGCTGCGCAACTTCGTGTACCCCGAGCTTCTCGAGAGCACGCGCACGACCAACCCGGCCCTCGGGTCGCAGCGGCTCCTCGAGCGCGACGCTTCGGGCAACTCCAACTGCGCGGCGTGCCGGCGTAACCCGAACAACTGGACGGGCGAGTCGTCGCTCACCGACAACGTGATGTTGTCGATCGGGCTCACGGTCTTCCTGCCGTTCTCGTTCTCCTACCACCTGCCCAAGTGAACGCGGCGCGGACCCATACGCCTATGAGGAACACCTCGATGAAGCGACTGATCGGCACGCTGGCCCTTGCGGGGGCCGTCCTCGCCGCCGCGCCCGCCCAGGCCCAAGAGATCCAGCTCCGCGGCCCCCTCGCCGGCGCGCGCTCGGTGTCGCGCCTCGTTCGTTACCGCGAAGGGCGCTTCGCCATCACGCCCATGTTCGGCGTGTCGTTCCAAGACGAGTTCTCTCGCGACCTCTTCTTCGGTGTGCGCGCAGACTATCACTTCACCGATTGGCTCGGCCTCGGTGTGATGGGCGCGTTCTCGCCGGTGCACGTCAACACCTCGCTCACCGACCAGGTGGTGGCCAACTCGCCCGCGGGCGACGCCAACGTCCCGGTCGCCAACGCCTTCGCGAGCCAGGTGGGCCGCCGCAACTGGATGGCCGACGTGCACGTGTCGTTCATCCCGCTGCGCGGCAAGTTCGCCCTCTTTCAGAGCCTCGTGGCCGACGTCGATTTCTTTCTCTTCGCCGGCGCGGCCTTCGTGGGCGTCGAAGAGCGCCAGGACGTCTCGCTCACCAACGATCGGGTGCGCACCGACCTCGAGGGCAACGTCACCTCCGACGCCCGCTCGGTGACGGGCGCGAGCCAGATCGCCCGCGCGTCGCGCGTGGCCATCGCGCCGACCTTCGGCGCGGGGCTCAACTTCTACATCAACCGCTTTCTCTCGTTCAACATCGAGTACCGCGCGACGCCGTTCCAATGGAACCGCTCGGGCACCGATGAGAACTCCACCGTCACGAGCTGCGGCTCGGCTGGCAACGAGGCCTGTACGGGCTTCTCCGACTACGTGTCGACGTACTTCTCGCGCACCACGCGAGTGCCGCGTCAGACCGTGATCGACAGCAACGATCGCTCGTGGAGCTTCAACCAGATGGTGACCTTCGGCCTCACCATCTACCTGCCGACCGCTCCCCGCATCGGTCCTTGATTCGCCTCGCCACGGCGCGCGATCGCGCCCGCTGGAACGGCTACGTCGAGCGTCACCCCCACGCGTCGGTTTATCACCGATGGGAGTGGGGTGACCTCTTCGAGCGCGTCTACGGCATGCGCGCCCTTCCCCTCATGGCCCTCGAAGGCGACCGCGTCACGGGTGTACTCCCGCTCACGCGCCTCACGGGTCCCGGTCCTCGCAGCGCCCTCGTCTCGGTTCCCTACTTCGGCCACGGCGGCGCGCTCGCCGACGACGACGCCACGTGGCGCTGTCTCCTCGACGCCGCCGAGGCGCAGCGGGCCGAGCACCGATGCCGTCACGTCGAGCTCCGTCACGCCTACGAGGTGCCCGACGGGGCGCCCCCTGCGCGGCGCGGCAAGGTGCTCATGCACCTCGACCTCACGCCCGGCGAAGACGACCTCCTCAAGGCCGTCGGGGCCAAGGCCCGCGCCGACATTCGCAGGCCCGAAAAAGAAGGTATCACCGCGCACGTGGGGGGCGCCGAGCTCATCCCCGAGTTTCACGCCGCCTACGCCCACGTGCTCCGCGATCTGGGGAGCCCGTGCCACGCCCGAGCGGTGTTCGAAGAGACGCTGCGGGTGATGCCCGAACGGAGCTTCGTCGCCGTCGTGCGATACCAGGGAGTCGCCATCGGCGGAGGCATTCTCGTCGGCATGGGCGACGTGCTCGAGATCCCCTGCGCGGGCACGCTGCACGGCTTCGCCCGCCTGCGCGGCAACATGCTCTTGTATTGGACGGTGATCCGAGAGGCCATTCGCAGGGGCTATCGCACCTTCTCGTTTGGCCGATCGAGCGCCGACTCGGGCACGTACACCTTCAAGAAGAACTGGGGCGCCGAGCCCGTGCCGCTCCCCTATCACTACCTTCTCCCTGCGGGGGTGAACCTTCCCGAGGGCGATGCGCACAACCCCATGCTCGTGCGCGTGAGCGAGGCGTGGCAGCGCATGCCCGTGGCCCTCACGCGTGCGCTAGGGCCGCGCCTGGTGCGCTACCTCCCGTAGCGCCGACCGCCGTAAAATTGACGGATGACCCGGCGGCGTGCGTTGAGTACCCACCCGCATGGCCTCCGCACTTCATATCACCGTGTTTCGCGAGCGCGTGGTCGAGCTGATCGCGCCGCGCGCCGGAGGTCTGTACGCCGACGTGACCCTCGGGCTCGGCGGGCACACCGAGGCCATTCTCGAAGCCTCGGCGCCCGACGGGAGGGTGGTCTGCATCGACCGCGACCCGACGGCCATCGCGCGGTCGAAAGAGCGCCTCGCGCCCTTCGGCGACCGTGTGGAGTTTCATCAGACCACCCTCTCGCAGGTGGCGCACGCGCTCGGCGGGCGCAAGGTCGACGGGCTCGTGGCCGACCTCGGCGTGAGCTCTCCGCAGCTCGATGAGGCCGAGCGGGGATTGAGCTTCCGTCACGACGGTCCCCTCGACATGCGCATGGATCCCGACGCCGACGTGACGGCGTGGAGCCTGGTGCGAGACCTCCGTGAAGATGAGCTCGCCGACGTGATCTACGAGTACGGCGACGAGCGCCGCTCGCGGCCCATCGCGCGCCTGATCAAGCGCGCCATCGACGCCGGCGAGATGGAGACCACGAAGCACCTCGCGTCGACGATCTACAAGGTTCTCGGCCCGCCGCGCTTCGGCAAGCTCGACCCCGCCACGCGCACCTTTCAGGCGCTGCGCATCGCCGTGAACGACGAGCTCGGCGAGCTCGACCGCTTGCTCGTCGCGGTGCCCGAGGTGCTCGCCGACGGCGGCGTCGCGGCCATCATCTCGTTTCACTCGCTCGAAGACGGAAGGGTGAAGCACTCGTTCCGCAACGAGCCCCGCCTCGAGGTGATGACCAAGCGGCCCCTCGAGCCCGACGACGCCGAGTGCCGCGAGAACCCGCGCGCGCGCAGCGCCAAGCTCCGCGCGGCGAGGCGCGCCCCGCGCGACGACGAGGAGGCATCGTGAGCTCGACGCGATTCATGGTGATGTTCAGCCTCGCGGTGCTCTCGTCGCTGGCGGCCTTCGTGGTGCACCTCGCGCTGCGCAACCAGAACATCACCATGGGCTACGAGGTCGAGCGCGCGCGCACCGAGGCCCTGCGCATGCGCGGTGAGATCAACCAGACGCGGCTCGAGTTCGCCGCGCGTAGGTCGCCCGCCGCCCTCGAGGCCATCGGGCGCAACGAGCTCGGCATGGTCGAGCCCGACCAGGTGCCCACGCTCGTCGCAGGCGGCAGCACGCGACCCGGACGCTCCAGCGGGAGGCCCCGATGAGGAACCTCGAACCCCGCCGCGCAAAGTGGATGCGCGTGCGCCTCGGCATCCTCGTGTGCCTGCTCTGCGTGGGCTTCACGCGCCTCGTGGGCGCCGCGTGGGACCTTCAGGTGCGCCGCGCCCCCGTGCTCCGCGAAGAGGCCGAGCAGCAGTACACCCGCCAGGTCGAGTTCTCGCCGCGCCGCGGCACCATCTACGACCGCAACCACAACCCGCTCGCCGTGAGCGTCGTGTCGCCGTCGCTCGCCGCGGGGCCGCGCAGGCTCGGCACCATCCGCGGGCTCGACGTCGGCGCCCTCGCGTCGCGCCTCGCCGAGGCCCTCTCGCTGCCCGAGAGCGACGTGCGCGCGCGCCTCACGAGCCGCCGCGGCTTCGCGTGGATCAAGCGCCACATGACGCCCCCCGAGGCGACGCGCGTCGTGGCCATCATGCGCGAGTTTCACATTCGCAACCGCGACGGCCTCGAGACCATCGAGGAGAGCCGCCGGTGGTATCCCAACCGCGAGCTCGCCGCGCACGTCGTGGGCTTCGTGGGCGCCGACGGCCGCGGGCAGGAGGGCCTCGAGCGCTCCCTCGACGAGAACCTCCGCGGGCGCATGGTGGCCGTGCAGGGGCTCCGCGACGCGCGCGGCGCGCTCGTGTTCGCCGACGGCCTCACGCCCGCGATGGGGCAGGCCGGCGATGACGTCACGCTCACCCTCGACGCCACCATTCAGCACATCGTCGAGCGCGAGCTCGCCCTCACCTGCCAGCTCTTCGAAGCCCGCAGCGGCAGCGTGGTGGTGACCGACCCGCGCACCGGTGAGGTGCTCGCGCTCGCCAACTACCCGACCTTCAACCCCAACGAGCTGGCCACCTCGGAGGTTGACGCGCGCCGCAACCGCGCCATCGCCGATCGCTTCGAACCCGGCAGCACGATGAAGATCTTCTCGGTGGGCGGCGCGCTCGACGCGAGCGTGATTCGCCCCGACCAGCAGATCGACTGCCACAGCGGCACCTACACCATCGGCAACCTCACCATTCACGACTCGCACCCCGAGCAGATGCTCACGCCCATGCAGGTGCTCGAGCGGTCGAGCAACATCGGCGCGGCGCAGATCGGCCTCTCGCTCGGCGCCGAAGGGCTCGAGCGCGTGTACCGCCGCTTCGGCTTCGGCGAGCGCACGGGCCTGCCCCTCCCGGGCGAGGCGCGCGCGCGCTTCGGCGAGCGCCGCTGGTACGATGTCGAAGTCGCCACGGTGGCCTTCGGCCAGGGCATCGGCGTCACCTCGATGCAGCTCGCGCAGGGCCTCGGCGCCGTGGCCAACGGCGGCCGCCTCGTGCACCCGCTGCTCGTGTCGCGCGTCACCGACGCGACGGGCTCACTGGTACAAGAGAACACCCCCGACCCGGGACGCCCTGCCATGCAGCCCGGCGTCGCGCGCATGCTCGCCGACATGCTCACCTCCGTGACCGAGGCCCACGGCACCGGCGTCGACGCCGCCATCGCAGGCGTTCGCGTGGCCGGCAAGACGGGCACCGCGCAGAAGGCCCGCGAGCACGCGCACGGCTACGACGACCAGCGCTGGGTGAGCTCGTTCATCGGCTTCGCGCCCGCCGAGCGGCCGCGCCTCGTGGTCACCGTGGTGATCGACGAGCCGCAGATCACCCACGCGGGCGGCGCCGTCGCCGCGCCGCTGTTTCACAACGTGATGGAGCAGTCGCTGCGGTACCTCGGCGCGCTCCCCTCGGCGCAGCGCGCGATGGACTTTCCGCAGGGCCCCGCCGCGCCCGCGCCGACGCCCGCGCGACGCCGCGAAGCCCACGGCGACGCCGGCGTGGCGTGCGTGG
>CAISKJ010000648.1 GCA_903885885.1 uncultured delta proteobacterium | reverse complement strand
GGTCTCGCCCGAGGTGCCGTAGCGCTGGTTGTGGTTGCTCTTGAGCACCGGGCCGCCGCCCAGGACGGGCTTGTGGCGCGGCTCGTGGCGGTCGCCGAAGTTGGGGTGCGCGGCGTGGGCCATGTCCGACGACACCATGAGGCTCGACGCGACCGCGGCGTGGTAGGCGCTGCGCGCGCCGCCGAGGGCGTCGATGACGCGCTCGACCACGACGGGGAGCATCGTGCCCGCGGCGCCGTCGACGGACCCGGAGCCCACCTCTTCGTGGTCGAAGCACGCGAGGAGCGGGAGCGTGCCCGCGTCGCCCTGCGCGCCCGCCGCGAGGAGGGCCTCGAGGCCCGCGTGGCACGACGCGAGGTTGTCGAGTCGCGCCGAGAAGATGAACTCGTCGCGGGCGCCGCCGAGGGTGGGCCTTGCGAGGTCGTAGAGCGACAGGTCGTGGCCCGCGACGGCGGCCTCGTCGACGCCCGCGGCCTTCGCGATGAGCGAGAGGAACTCGGCGGACGCGTCGGCCCCGTCGCGCGCGAGCGACCACATGGGCGCGAGGTGCAGCTGCGGGTTGAGCTTGAGGCCCTCGTCGTTCACCTTGCGGTCGAGGTGAATGGCGAGCTGCGACACGCGCGCGAGGGCTTTGTCGATGCGCAGCGCGTGGGCCGCGCCGTCGAGGGTGAAGACCGTGCCCGCGAGGCCGAGGTCGCGGTCGAGCCACGAGTTCCACAGCGCGCCGCCGTACACCTCGACCCCCAGTTGGAGGCACCCCTCGCTCACGTACGCGGGGCGTGGCTTGAGGCGCAGGTGCGGCGAGTCGGTGTGGGCCCCGATGGCCGCCACGGCGCGCGGCGCGCGCTCGGCGCGGAGGTAGAACGCGATCACCGTGGCGCCGCGGGCGACGTACCAGCCGCCCGTCGCGAGCGCCCACCGCGGGGCCGTGAGGTCGAGCGGGCGATACCCCGCTGCGGTGAGGGCCGAGACCAGGGAGCGGGCCGCGTGGCGCGGCGACGGAGACCCTTCGACGAAGCTACAAAGGCGCTGCGCGGGGTGCATACGCGACGGATCAAGCACGCGGTACAACGTCGGTGTCAATACGCAAGCGCCGCCACCCGCGCGGAGCGCCCACACTGCGCGCGCGCGTCCAGGCGACGCACATTCAGCCGTCGCAGACGACGAGGTCCATCGCGGCGAGCTCTTCGAGGGTGGGCGCCTCGAGGTAGGCCACGAGGGGAAGGTACGCCTCGGCGAAGCCGCGGATGATGAGCCGCGCGCCCCACTCCAACATTCCGCGGCGGGTCTGGGCCTCGAGGCCGCCGAGGGCGCCGTCGACGTCGAGGGCCGACACGCGCTCGGCCCTGGCGCGCGCCGGGTCGCTGGCGAGCGCCTCGCGCAGCGACGAGAGGGCCGCCCGGGTGCGCGCGAAATCGCTCTGCGCGCCGCCCACATCGCGCAGCCATCGGTCGCCCGTCATGGGGACGCCGGGGCCAAAGCCGCGCAGCTCGCGGAACCAACGCCGCGCGCTGTCGACCATGGGGGCCTCCGAGGCGTCGCCGATCTTGAGGGGTGCCACGGCGCGGCGCATGGCCTTGCGCGCCTCTTGAAACTCGGACCTCGCGTAGAGCCCCGCGGCCGCCGCGAGCCACGCCGCCGGAGACTGCATGCGCCCGCCCGCCTCGAGGGGGCACTCGGCGAGCACCGTGGCCGCCGAGAGGTCGCCGCCGAAGTGCAGCCGCAGGAGGGCCGACCAGAGCCGCGCCTCGTCGTCGTCGCGGTCGAGCGCGAGGGCGTTGCGCGCGCTCTGGAGCGCGGCCATGAACTCCCCGCCCGCCGAGAGCGACACCGCGAGCATGCGCTCGATGCACGCCACGTCGGGCGCGAGGTCGCGCGCGGCCACGAGGGCCCAGCTCGTCGCCGCGGCGTGCGCGAGGGGGTCGGGGTCGCGCAGGCCGAAGAGCCCGAGGCCCACGTACGCGGCCGCGCAGCGGGGCGACGCGGCGATCACCTCGTGCAATCTCCGCCGGGCGCCGTCGAGGTCGCCCGCGAGGCCGCGCGCGACGGCCGCCCCGACGGCCCCGCGCACGTCGCCGCCCCGCGCCGCCTCGTCGAAGAGCACCGCCGCGCGAGAGACGAGGCCCGGCGAGGCGCCTCGCTTCCACGCCGCGAGGCCCTCGTGGAGGGTGCGCACGCCCGCTTCGAACGCGCTCACGCGGGGCCTTCTTTCATGGGCTCGTCGACGCGGATGCCGTCGGCGCGCGCGCCGCGCAGGGCCACCTCGGCGAGCATCGCGCCGCGGAGGCGGTGGTACACCTTGAGGGTGGTGCGGGCCCAGTCGTCGACGGCCGCGCGGGCCTCGCGCTCGGGCACGAACCAGTCGAGCAGAAAGTCGCCCGCGAGCTGGCGCGACTCCGCCGCGGCGCGGCCCGCCCGGCTCGGCTCGGGGCCGAGCTCACCGAACTCGGCGGGGCCCGCGTCGGGCTCGTCGAAGAAGCGCTCCTCGGCGGCGGCGTGGAGCCACGCGCGGATCGCCACCGACGCGTGGTCGCGCGAGGCCGCGCAGCGCAGGTGCTCCCACCGCAGGGTGAGCGGGTGCGCGAGGAGCTCGACCATCTCGCGCGCCACCACCTGAGCGAAGCGCGGATAGGGCCGCTGCATCGGGCCCAGCACCGCCTGGGCGAGGTCCGTCATGCGGGCGCGGCTGCGCTCCTCGCCGGAGATCCAGTCGGCGCTCGCGGCGAGCCACTGCGAGGCCGGGTCGAGCGCGTCGGTCGCGAGGGCCCGCATCCCGTCGAGGCCGGCCCAGCGCCGCGCCAGCACGAAGTCGTACCAGCGCCGCGCGACGCTCACGGCGCGCACGGGCGGATCCTCGGCGTCGGCCGCGCGGAGCTCCTGGTAGTGGTCACGCCACGCGTTGAGGTCGCCGCCGCCGGCGTGGCACGCGAGGGTCACCTCGGTGCTCAGCGACCCGACGGACTTGAACGCCCGCGCCACCTCGGCCCGCAGCGCGTCGCTCGCGCCGAGCATCCCCGCGAGGCCGAGCACGAGGGCGGTGGCCCAGTGCGGCGCGAGGCCCTCGGCCGCCGCCTGCGCGAGGTGCCGCAGGGGTTCGGCGCCGACGCCCGGGTGCACGAGCAGGGTGAGCGCGTGGTCCATCGCGCGCGGGTCGGCGTTGGAGGCCAGCGCCCGCCGCGCCAGCGAGAGCGCGCGACGCACCTCCGCGGGCTGCGCCCCGTGGCCGAAGAGGGGCACATAGCGGCCGTTGCGCAGCGCCACCAGCTCGGCCGCCGAGCACGGCGTCGAGGGGAGCTCGACGACCGGCACGTCGCCGGGCGCCACGCGCGCCTGTCGGCACGACTCTGGGGAGACCGGCGCGTGCCACGGAGGCGATGACAGGAGCCACGGCAGTCGGGGGTCGGACACAGCGCTCAGGCATCGTAACGCATTCCGCCCGCGGCAGGGTAACCCGTCGATCGCGCCGCGTTGCGCTTGACAGGAGCCCGCAGTGTCATCGACACGTCACGCTCGCGTGAACCCCCGATCTGCCCCCCTCTGGCTCACGCTCCTCGGCGCCGCGCTCGCGCCCGCGCGCGCCGCCGCGCAGCACCCGCCGCTCGAGGCCGTGCGTCCCGGCCCGCGCCCCACAACGGTCTCCCACGGCGAGCCCCTCGCCTTCGCGCGGGGCTTCTCCGCCGCCCGCGACGGCCAGCGCGTGCTCGTCGTCTACATCGAAAACAACAACGGCGCCGGCGCCCTCCGCTCGGCCCTCTTCACCGTCACACCTTCGCCGGGGGGCGCCCCCACCCTCGCCCGCGCCCGCGAAGACCTCACCCTCGCCCCCGACGCGCGCTCGGCCTCCCTCACCTGGGACGGCACGCGCGGCGCGGTCGCCTACATCGTCCCGCGCCCTCCGGTGGGGGCGTCGCCGCACCACGGCGGCGGCCGCACGCCCGCGGTGGGCGTCCCCGCGTCGACTGACGACCCCTTCGGCCCGTCGACCTCGTCGGGCGGCACCGTCACCCTCGTCCCCCTCGACGCGCAGGGCGCCGCCGCCGCCCTGCCCCGCGC
>CAISKJ010000647.1 GCA_903885885.1 uncultured delta proteobacterium | reverse complement strand
GAACACCACGCCGCGGTCGGGGTCGAGGTCGCGCACGAGCTCGAGGCCCTTCACGTGGCGCAGGTTGCCCGTGCTCGCGGTGACCCACGCCGCGCCCACGATGCGCTGAAAGGGCTGCACCACCGCCTGGATCCACGCCTTGCGGTGCACCGTGTCGGCGATCTCGAAGCACGCGCGCTCCATCGGGCGCAGGAGCGAGAGCTGCTCGTTCGTGGGGCGTCTCATGGCACAGATGGGTATCTGCGATCGAACCCCAGCGTCTACTGCCACCGCGGGTGCGCGTCAGTGCGCCGCGTCGGTGACGGGTGCCACGCGCGCGACGCGTACGGGTACACCCGTGAGGTTGGCCGTGCCGCAGAGGGCGTCGAGGCTTTGCTCATCGGTCACGTCGTTGAGGCTCACGCCGGCGTGGGCGCTCGCCACGCGCATGCGCGTGCCTTCACGGTTGTGGCCCCAGCCGTGGGGGAGGCTCGCGACGCCGGGCATCACCTCGTCGCTGAGCTCCACGGGGGCTGTCACCGCGCCGGTGCGCGAGGTGATGGTCACCGCGTCGCCGGCGGTGATTCCGCGGGCCTCGGCGTCGCGCGGGTGGAGCTTGAGCGTGCAGCGCGGGGGGCCCTTTACCATGCGCACGAGGTTGTGCCCCCACGAGTTGTTCGAGCGCAGCGCGCGGCGCCCGATGAGCAGGAGCTCGCCCTCCGCGGGCGCCTCGTAGTCGGCGATGCGCGCGCGCAGCCGGGGGACGTCGGCCACGAGCTCGGGCGGCGCGAGGTGCACCTTCTTGTCGCGCGTGAAGAGTCGCTCGGGGAGGCGCCGCTCGAGGGCGCCGAGGTCGATGCCGTGGGGAGACGCCTCGAGGCGCTTCATCGTGAGGCCCGCGAAGAGCGAGCGGCGCAGGCCGTAGGGCCCCACGCGCATGAGCCCGTCGAGCAGGCGCTTCGGCGTGACCACCTGGGCGGCGATGCGCGCCGCGGCCTCGCGCAGCGGGTCGAGCGCGTCGCCCTTCGCGGTCACGCGCGCGGCGAGGTCGGTGAGGATCTCCCAGTCGTGGCGCTGGTCGGGGCCGCGTTCGAACATGGGCGCCGACCACCGCGCCGTGTTGCGCACCGCGAAGGCGTGCAGGGCCACGTCGTAGTGCTCGCGCTCGAGCGCGAAGGTGGGCGGCAGAATGAGGTGCGCGTGGCGCGTGGTCTCGTTGAGGTACGGGTCGATCGACACCATGAAGTCGAGCGACGCGAGCGCGCGGTCGAGGCGCCGACCGTTGGGCGTCGAGAGCACGGGGTTGCCCGCGACGGTGACCAATGCGCGCACCTGGCCGTCGCCGGGCGTCTCGATCTCTTCGGCGAGGCACGACACGGGGAGCTCGCCCGAGAAGCCCGGCGCGCCCCGCACGCGGCTCTTGATGCGACCGAAGCTCCCCTGCTGCCCGAGCAACGTGCCCAACCCGACGAGGTCGACGGCGGGCGTGGTGAACATCATGCCGCCCGGCGTATCGAGGTGCCCCGTGACCGCGTTGAGCACCTCGATGAGCCAGTTGGCGAGGCCGCCGAACTCCTGGATGGAGACGCCCACGCGACCGTAGACGGCGGCCCTTCCGGTGTCGGCGATGGCGCGCGCGAGCTCGCGCACCACGGCGGCGCTCACGCCCGTGGCGGCCGCGGTGCGCTCGGGTGAAAAGTCGGTCGCGAGGGCGCGCACTTCATCGAGGCCGGTAACGTGCTCGCGCAGGTGTCCGAGGCGCACGAGCCCGTCGGCGAACACCACGTGGAGCAGCGAGAGCACCACGAGCGCGTCGGTGCCCGGTCGCACGAAGTGATGCTCCGTGGCGACGCGCGCGGTCTCGGTGCGGCGCGGGTCGAAGACCACCACGCGGCCGCCGCGCTGGCGAATCTCGTCGAGGCGGCGCTTCATGCCCGGCGCGCTCATGATCGAGCCGTTGGAGACGAGGGGGTTGGCACCGAAGATCACGAAGAGGTCGGTGCGATCGACGTCGGGCACCGACATGAGAAGCTGGTGGCCGTACATGGTGTAGGCCGCGAGCATCTTGGGGAGCTGATCGACGGACGTGGCCGAGTAGCGGTTGTGGCTCCCGAGCGCGATGCCGAAGAGCTGCGAGCCCAGCGTGGCGCCGAGGTTGTGAATGGTGGGGTTGCCCAGGTACACGGCCACGCCCTTGCGACCGTGGCGCTGGCGCACCTCGACGAGGCGCGAGCCCGCGAGGGAGAGGGCCGTCTCCCAGTCGATCTCTTCGAAGCCCCCGGATGCCGTGCGGCGCAGGGGTTTGCGCAGTCGGTCGGGGTCGTGGTGAATGTCTCCGAGCGAGGTGGCCTTGGGGCAGATGTACCCGCGGCTGAAGGCGTCGTCGTCGTCGCCGCGCACGGCGGTGACGCGCTCGCCCTCGGACTCGAGTACGACCCCGCACAGGGCCTCGCACAGGTGACACGACCGGTGGTGCTGCATCGGGCGACACTATCGCAGTCGGGCGCCCGGCGGCAGCGCCGTGCAACGCGCGGAGGGCTGCGGTATAGGCGCTCGTATGAACGAGGTGATTCGCCTGGTCGCGCAGTTTCTGGTCACGGGGCTGAGCGTGCTCATCGTCGCGACGCTGCTCCCCGGCATGCGCGTGAAGCGCTACGGCGACGCGGTGGGGTTTGCCATCGTGGTGGCGGTGCTCAACGTCATCGTGTCGTACCTGCTCGGGCTCGGGCACCCGCACCTGTCGGTCGAGCTCTGGCGGGGCCTCGGCGGCATGGTGCTCAACGCGCTGATCTTCCTCGTGGCGAAGCGCTTCGTCTCGGGCGTCGAGATCTCGGGCTGCTTCGTGGCGGCCATCGCGGCCTTTCTGGTGAGCGTGATCAACTCGGCGCTCTTTCACGCGCTGCGCGACCTTCTGCGGTAACTCTCTCGGCCCTCATGCGCTCGAAGCTCGCGCTCTGCCTCTGCCTCGCGGCCCTCTCGGGCTGCCGTTACACCCGCCGCGCGCATCGCCCCGCCGCCGCTGCGCGCCCCCATTGGTTCGTGTACCCCGCCAACGGGGTCGCCGCGCGCATCGACGCAACGCGCGCCCTCCGCGGGGCCCTGCGCGTCGAGGGCGACCGCACCGCGCCCGCACCGTGGCCCGCCTCGGCCTTCGTGGCCTGCGCCCACCTCGCCGACGGCTCGTGGCGCTTCGCCACCGAAGACGGAACGCTCTACCGCGCCGACACCTTCACCGGCCGCCTCGCGGTCGTAGGCGCGCTCGGCGAGCGGGCCGCCGCGCTCGTGGCCGACGGAGCCGGCGCCTCGGTGCGACTGCGCTCCGAGGGCGCCCTCTTCGTGATCGACCTGCGCCGCGACGCGTGGGCCGTCGACGCCGCGGGCGCGCCGCGCAGGCTCCCGCTGTCGCGCGTGCTGCACGGGGTGTTCACGTCGCCGAGCGAGTGCCTCGCGGTGGTCGAGCCCGGCGTGCTCGTGCGCTCCACCGACGGCGGGCAGCGCTTCGCGCCCGTGGTGCCCCCGCGCGGCGTCGCGCTCACCGTGTCACGCGACGATCGCGGCGCCGCCTTGCACACCACCGAAGGGACGTTTCGTGTGGTCGATGGCGCCCTTGTGGCCGCCGCCGATGTGACGGCGCCCGCGGTGTTCAACGCGCTCGACGCGCAGGCCAACGAGGCGCTCGCGCAGGCGACGGCGGTGATCCCCGACGCGCCGTGGATGCCCGGCGGCGTGGCGAGCAACCCCGACGGCACCGTGTCGCGGGTGCGCGGTGACGCGGTGGTAACGGTCGATCCGCGCACCGGCATCGAGCGCGCGCGGGTGGCGGCGCCGGGCGAAGACTGCGTGCTCGCGCGGGCGCGCGACGGGCTGCGCGCGGTGTGTCGCCACGGCGCATTCGCGGCGGTGTACGCGCGCGCCGACGGAGCCCGCACCTGGACCACGCTGCGCGACGAGGAGCGCGACGAGCCCATGGGCCAGGCGCTCTTCGACCGCACCTCGCGCGCGTGGATCGTGGCGACCCCGTGTCGTCGGCGCGCCGACGAAGACCGTCACCGCGTGTGTTACTACCCCGACGCGGGAGCGCCCGTGGAGGTGCGGCTGCCCTTCACGGCGATTCCCCTCGCGATGCAGGGAGAGGTCGCGCTGGTGATCGACGGCGACGCGCGGCGACCGGGCTCCACGCGCGCTGCCCTGGTGCGCGGCGACGCGGTGAGCGAGCTGTGGCTCCCGGGGGGCGTGGCGAGCGCGCTCACGGCCACGCTCGACGAGCGCGGCGCCCTCTCGATGTGGGATCTCGACCCGTCGGGCGAGCACGTGCTCGCG
>CAISKJ010000646.1 GCA_903885885.1 uncultured delta proteobacterium | reverse complement strand
CGGCGAGAGGTCCACGTTGGCCAGAAAGGCCCCGATGCCGGCCTGCACGGCGCGCGCGAGCACCGCGTGGGTGAGCTCCGCCGGGGCGGCCTCTTCGGGCTCCGCAGCCGCGGGCTCGTCGACGCCCGACGACGGCGGCGCCGCGAAGCCCACCTCCGCCGGCGACACGTCCACGTGCGAGCGGGTCCCCGCGCAGGCCGTAGAGAGCGCCGCAAGGCCCAGCAACATCCAGCTACGCATAGGCTCCGGCGAGTAGCACCCGCGCGCCCGCCCTCGCCAGTTTCCCACGGAGTTCTGCGCACTACTTTCGCTCTGCGGGGGGGCGTGATAATCCGAGGGTCAACCGCTATGAGCACCATCGATCGCCGTCATTTTCTGGGCACCGTGGCCGCCGGTACCGCCGCGGTGACCGCGGGCGGAGAAGCCCTCGCACAACACCACGGCGCCGCCGCCGCGCCGCAGGCCACGGGCGCGACGCCCCCCCGCGGGCTTCACCCCCATGACCACGCCGGGCCGCGTGGTGCGGGTCAACAAGCCGGGCTCGCTGCGCCCCGGCGGGCTCTATCCCAAGCCCGACGAGGCGCGCACCATGGTCAACCGCGTGGTGATGGAGCTGTCGGGCCGCAACGACGTCGCCCAGGCGTGGCGCGCGTTCGTGCACCCCAACGACCGCGTGGCCATCAAGGTGAACGGCCTCGGGCTGCGCAACATGGCCTCGAACAAAGAGGTCGTCGAGGCCATCGCCGAAGGCCTCGTGGCCGCCGGCGTGCCCGCCGCGCAGATCACCGTGTACGACCAGTGGGACAGCTTCCTCGCCGCCACGCGCGTGAGCCCGCGCGGTCTCCCCGCGGGCGTTCGCGTGATGTGTCACAACGGCACCCGCCTCTCGTCGGAGACGCGCGTCGCCACGGGCCGCACGTGGTACGCGCAGCCCCTCCTCGAGGCCACCGCCGTGATCGGCGTGCCCCTGGTGAAAGACCACTCGCTCTGCGGCTTCACCGGCGCGCTCAAGAACATGACGCACGGCTCGATCAAGAACCCCGAAGATTTTCACCGGCACCTCTGCTCGCCGCAGATCGCCGAGCTCTTCTCGCACGAGGCCATTCGCAGCCGCTCGCGCCTCCACATCATGGACGCGTTCAAGGCCGTGTATCACGGCGGCCCCCGCGACAGCCCGGAGCACCGCGTGGCCCTCGAGGCCGTGATGGCCAGCACCGACCCGGTGGCCCTCGACCGCATCGGCAGCGACATCGTCGATCAGCTCCGCACGCAGAACCGCATGGGCACCCTCGCCGCCCGCGGCCTGCCCCCGCGCTACATCGACGTGGCCGGCACCATGGGCCTCGGCGTCGCCGACCGCGCCCGCATCACCGTGCAGACGGTCAACCTCACCTGAGTTCCGTTGCGCGGGCGCCGTCGGGTCGCGTAGAGACCTTGGGCGATGACCGCGACCGTGCATCTCCGCCCTGGTTTTGTGCAACCCGTCTGGCAAGGCCACCCGTGGGTCTTCGCCCAGGCCGTCGCCCGCACCGAAGGCTCGCCCGCCGCGGGCGACGAGGTGATCGTGCGCGACCCGCAGGGCAACCCCCTCGGGCGCGGGTACTACTCCCCCGCCAGCGCCATCCCCGTGCGCGTGCTCACCCGCGACGCGACGGCCTCCCTCGACGGCGATTTTCTCGCCGCGCGCATCGCCGAGGCCGCCGCGTGGCGCCGCGACGTAGCCTCGCTCCCCTCGGCCTCGCACACGGGCTACCGGCTCATCAACGCCGAGGGCGACGCGCTGCCGGGCCTCACCGTCGACGTGTTCGGCGACAGCGCCTGCGTGCAGTTCGGCACCGCGGGCATGAAGCGCCGCGAGGGCGCCGTCTTCGACGCCGTCATGGCCTCGGCGGGCGTGCGCCGCGTGTACGAGGTGTCGTCGGAGAAGCACCAGCAGCGCGAGGGCTTCACCGTCACCGACGGCCTCGTGCGCGGCGACGCCGCGGGCGAGCTCGACTTCCTCGAGGGCGACGTGCGCTTCCGCGTGCCCGCGCCGGGCAGCGAGGGCGGCGGCCAGAAGACGGGCTACTACTTCGACCAGCGCGAGAACCGCGTGCTCGTGGGCTCCCTCGCCCGCGGCCGCCGCGTGCTCGACGCGTACAGCTACGTCGGCGGCTTCGCCCTCGCCGCGGCGAAGGGCGGCGCGCGCGAGGTGCTCGCCGTCGACAGCTCGCTCCACGCCATCGAGGCGGGGCAGCGCATCGCGGCCGACAACGGCCTCGCGGGCGCCATCACGCACCGCCGCGGCGACGCCAAGCTGGTGATGTCGCAGCTCGCCGACAAGCGCGAGCGCTTCGACCTCGTGGTGCTCGACCCGCCCAAGCTCGCGCACAACGCCCGCGAGGTCGAGAAGGCCACGGGGCACTACCGCAGGCTCAACGCCCTCGCCGCGCGCGTGCTCGCGCCGGGCGGCATCCTCGTCACGTGCTCGTGCTCGGGCAGCGTGAGCGGTGACGTCTTTCTGCGCGCCGTGGCCGCGGGCCTGCGCGACGCCAACCGCGACGCCGTGGTGCTCGCGACGCGCGGCGCGGCGATCGATCACCCCTCGCCCGTGGCCTTCGCCGAGGGGCGCTATTTGAAGTGCGTCGTGGCGAGGGTGCCGTGATCTCGCTCGACGCCATGACGCCCGCGCAGTGGGCGCGCGTCGAGGGCGTGGCCACCGACCTCGACGACACCCTCACGGCCGACGGGCGCCTCACGTCGTCGTCGCTCGTGGCGCTCGAGGCCCTCGCGGCGCGGGGCATCCCCTGCGTCATCGCGACGGGGCGCCCCCTCGGGTGGGCCGAGGTGCTCGCGTCCATGGCGCCCGTGCGCTCCGTGGTGGCCGAGAACGGCGGCGCGTGGGCCGCGCGGGAAGGCCGCGGGGTGCGCGTGGCGTTCCTCGAGGGAGACACCGTGCGCAACGAGGGTATTCGTAAGAGCCGCGAGGTGGCCCGCCGCCTCACCGAGACGTTTCCGCTGCGCCTCGTCGAGGAGCACGCGCACCGCGCCACCGACGTGACCCTCGACGTGGGCGAGCGCGTCACCGTCGCGCGCTCCGTGGTCGAGGCCGCGATGGCCGTCGTGCGCGCCGCGGGGCTCTTCGCCGTCGCGAGCACGGTGCACCTGCACGTGAGCCACCGCGCGCCCGACAAGATGGGCGGCCTGCGCGCGGCCCTCGCCGACGTGGGCCTCGACCCCGCGGCCCTCGACGCGCGGTGGATCTACCTCGGCGACAGCCCCAACGACGCGGGGCCCTTCGGCGCGATGGCGCTCTCGGTGGGCGTGCGCGGCGTCGAGCGCTTCGCCGACGAGATGCCCGCGCTCCCGCGCTACGTGGCGCGCGGCGGCCCCGGCGAGGCGCTCGCCGAGGTGCTCGCGGGCATCGGGAGCGCGGCGTGATCGCGGCGCGCAACCGTCGCCCCGCGGCCCTCGCGGCCCTCTCGCTCGCGGGCACCATCGGCCTCGTGCTGGCCCTCACGCGCCCCGAGGCGCCGCGGCCCGCGAGCCAGCGCGTCACCGAGGTGGTGCGCGAGCCCGACGAGCAGGCGCCCGCGCGCGACGAGGAGAACCACTACGCCCCCGGCTCGCCCGCGGCCGTGGCCGAGCGCTTTCTGCGCGCGTGGCTGCGCTACCACTACGACGACGCCGCGGCCTTCGCGACGGGCTCGCAGAAGGCCCGCTGCGACCGCAACGTCACCCTCTTTCGCCAGATGGACCCCGACACGCGCGAGCGCGTACGCCAGGAGCAGATCGTGGCCGAGGCCGCCCAGTTCGACCTCGAGCAGGCCGTGACCGAGGAGCTCCCGCCCGCCGACGGGGGCGTCCCCCGCAGGCGCGTGCGCGGCACCGTGCACGCCCACGGCGTCGTGCGCGGGCACACGGCGGAGAACCGCCGCGAGCAGGCCCTCGTGCTGCACCTCGTCGAGGGCGCCTGGCGCGTGGCCGAATGGACGCCCGGACGCGCCGCCGACGGCGGCATCGTGGTGCACTGAATGAAGCCCCGAGCCGACGATTTCTTCACGCTCCTCGACCGCGGCTCGCGCGAGCACTACGACGACCCCGACTACTACGATCGCACGTACCGCGCGCGCCGCGACGACGTGGAGTTCTACCGCGCGACGGCGCGGCGCCTCGGCGGCCCCGTGCTCGAGCTCGGCGTCGGCAGCGGCCGCGTGGCCCTCGAGCTCGCGCGCGACGGCCACACCGTGGTGGGCCTCGACCCCTCGCTCCCGATGGTCGAGCGCGCCCGCGAGCGGGCCCGCGCCATCCCCGGCGCGAAGCTCACGCTGCGCCAGGGCGACATGCGCGCCTTCGCGCTGCGCAAGCGCTTCGCCCTCGTGATCGCGCCCTTCAACGTGCTGATGCACCTCTACGAGCCCGACGAGTTCGCGCGCTGCTTCGCGTGCGTTGCG
Organism: uncultured delta proteobacterium; assembly: GCA_903885885.1. Lineage (GTDB taxonomy): Bacteria > Myxococcota_A > Polyangia > Polyangiales > CAISKJ01. Next base: position 4,230 of record CAISKJ010000646.1, on the reverse strand, counting down.
AAGCACCTCGCGCCCGGCGGGCGCTTCGTGTTCGACGTGCGCGTGCCGCAGCCCCGCGAGCTCGCGCGCGACCCCGACCGCGCGTACACGGGCCGCCCCTTCGTGCACCCCACGCTGGGCCGCGTGCGATACACCGAGCGCTTTCAGTACGACCCGATCAAGCAGGTGCAGCTCGTCACCATGCGCTTCGAGCCCGAGGGGCGTAAGCGCGCGGTCGAGACGGTGCTCGCGCATCGGCAGGTGTTTCCCGCCGAGCTGCGGGCGCTGCTGGCGACGGGCGGGCTGCGCATGACCCGTCGCATGGGCGACTTCTCGGGGCGCCCGCTGGGCCCCGACGACGACGTGCAGATCCTCGAGGCCGCCGCGGTGGAGCGGCCCGCGAGGGCGAAGCGCGCGTAGGTTTTCTCGCGGGCGGTGCGGCGGGTCAGTGCCGCGTGGCGAGGCCGCTGCGGCGCGCGAGAAACCCCGGCGCGCTGCGCTCGCAGAAGAGAATCGTGCAGAAGTGGTGGTTGGCCTTCTTCACCCGGCTGCAGAGCTCGGCGAGGTCGTCGTCGGCGTCGATGACGGTGCCCTCGGCGGGCTCCTTCGTCGAGTCGTCGTAGCGGCAACCGTCGAGGGCCACCCAGCGACCGCGAAACTGTTTGTGCGCGCAGATCTCGTTCCACGACATCCGCGAACTCACGCCTGTGCCCATGAGACCGTGTCTCTCCGTATCCCTCACGGCTGCGTCGCCGTGCAGGGTGCCTCGCAACGCCACGGCGCCATTGCCGGGCGGAGGCAAACGCCGTCACCACCGTCACGCGCAGGCCGAAGGGGCGCTGCGTTGCGTGACGGGTTGCACCGTTGAGGTACGCCAGGTGACGGGACCATCTCGAACTGCCGAACCGATAACACACCCAGCCCACGTGCGGTCAAGGCGCCGTCGCGCTTCGGTGCGCGCGCCACGCTTGTGTCCGGTCGCGCGGGGCGCGCGTCGCAGGGCTGTGTGAATCGGTGAGAGGGAGCGCGGAGGACGGCGGGCGCGCGACGATCAGGGGTGCTGGCAGGCCGAGCCGAAGCTCTGGTCGACGCCGCGGGGCAGGCAGCCGGCGCGACGCATGGCGGTATACGCCGCCTGCGCCGCGCGGCAGTTGCCGGTGAGAATGAGCTCGTCGATGCGACCCGCGCCGCCGCGGCAGGCGGGGTTGACGGTGGGCCTCGGCGGCGGCGTGGGCGTCGGGATGGGCTGCAGACCCGGGTTGGCCGGGATGGGCTGCAGGCCCGGATTGGCCGGGATGGGCTGCAGACCCGGGTTGGTCGGGATGGGCTGCATCGCGCCGTGTTGTTCACCGGCTGCAGCCCGTTGTTGCCCGCGACCGGCAGGTTGGGCTGGGCGACGGGCTGCGGCTGCTGCGCGATGTTGCCCGTGTTGTTGTTGTTGCCCGTGTTGCTGTCGCCGTTGTTGTTGTTGCTGGCGCTCACGGCCACACCCGCGATCACGCCGCAGAGCAGCAGCACGGCGACGCCGATCGCGATGAACTTGCCCGGGTTGCTGCCCGACGGCGGCGCGTGCGACGTCTGCCCGTAGCCCTGCTGCGACGAGGCGTAGCCGCCGTATTGGGGCTGCTGCTGCTGCATCGAGTGGAAGCCGGGGTTCGACGGAGGCTGGTTCACCGCGGGAAAGCCGGGCCCGGTGTTGGCGGGCGCGAAGCCGCCGTTGGGGTTCGGCGTCGCGTGAAAGGGCTGCGGCGTGGCCTGCGGGTAGTTGACGGCCATGGTGGCCGCGATGCCGCCGGAGCCCGCCGGCGCGGTCATGTTGCCGGGCTGCGGCGTCGACATGTGCGGCACCGCCGAGGGGGTGAACATGCCGCCGCCCTGCATGGACCCCTGCATCGAGCCCTGCATCGGACCGAAGCCGCTGGGGCCCGAGTTGGTGGCCTGCGACCAGTCGTTGCCGACGCTCGCGTTGCCCGTGAACTCCTGCAGAAACTGCTGCATGGTCTGCGGGCGCTCCTCTGCGCGCTTCGAGAGCGCGCGGAGCACGGCGGCCTTGTGGCGCGGCGGAATGTTGGCCCCGCCGATGTGCGACTCGAAGGGGAGCGGCGGCGTCGTGAGGTGCTTGGTGGCCCACTCCCACGGCGTGCTCGCCTGAAAGGGGAGCTGCCCGGTGAGCATCTCGTACGCCACGATGGCGAGCGAGTAGATGTCGCTCATGGGCTTGAGCGGCTGCCCCGTAAACTGCTCGGGCGACATGTACGGCGGCGTGCCGAGCACCATGCCCTGGCGCGTGAGCTTGGCGTGCGCGGCGTCTTCGGCGCCCTCGTCGCGCTTGGCGATGCCGAAGTCGAGCACCTTCACGAAGTCGCCCTTGGAGCCCTTCTGCGTGAGGATGATGTTCTCGGGCTTGATGTCGCGGTGAATCACACCGTGCTCGTGGGCCTCGCCGAGCGAGCCGCAGGCCTGAGCGAGAATGTGCTCGACCTTCTGCGGCGGGAGCGGGCCGCGCGCGATCACGTGCGCGAGGCTCTCGCCCTGAATGAACTCCATGACCACGTAGAGCTTGCCGTCTTCGAGCTTGCCCGAGTCATAGAAGCGAATGGTGTTGGGATGCTCGAGCTGCGCCACCGTGCCCGCCTCGCGCTCGAAGCGCGCGACGAGCTGCGGGTCTTGCGCGAGCTCGGGCTGCAGGGTCTTGATCGCGATCTGGCGCTTGCCGTCGCCGAGCTTCTGCTCGCCCTGGTAGACCTTGCCCATACCGCCCTCGCCAAGCACCTTGACGATGACGTATTTGCCGTTCGAGATGGTCTGGCCGATCAGCGGGTCGGTGGTTTCGCCGTTCACGTTCGTGCTCACGCAGATGCTCCGTGGCGATGATACGGGAGATCGCGCGGAACACACGACTCCCCAACAAGAGGCCTCGGCGCCGCCGCCTCACAGCAGCAGCTCCGATGGCGGTAGAGCGTTACGGCACCCTCTACCTTGGCGCAACAGCCTCTACCCTACCCGTCGGACATTTCCCGCGCGGCGTGTCACGGCGCCGGTCGCGCGGCGACCGCCTCGTCGTGGAGCACCAGCACCACGCCGCGGTCTCCGCCCGCCGCCGACGCGCGCGGCGGCAGCGGCGCGGCGGGCTCTCCCGCGCGGAGCACCCGCTCGTTGACGCCCAGCGCACGCAGCGCCGCGAGGGCGTTGTCTCTCCGACGGTTGGCCCGCGCGGCGTCGACCGCGAGGGGGCCGCGCACCGCGGCGACGGTCGTGGGCACCGCCAGCTCCCACCACCGTGAGGCAGGGCGCGCGGTCGCGCGGAGGGCCACCGCGAGCTGCGCGAGCACGGGGTTGCTCGCGGCCAGCACCCGATCGTCGGCGCCGAAGCGCACGGGCTGAAGCAGCGTGACCGCGCCCGGGTCGTTGGGCCCCGAACGATCGACGCGCACCCGCACCGCGGCCCCGGGAATCGCCGCGCCCGGACGCGCCGACAACTCGGGGCACCCGTCGTCGTCTTGCGCGCCGTTGAGCGTCTCGGGCTGCGCGGCGCAGCGGTCGGTCGCGTCGTCGACGCCGTCGTGGTCGTGGTCGGTCTCGGGGCAACCGCGCTGCGCGGCGACGGCCCCCTCGCCCGCGGGCTCGGCGGGGCATCGGTCGTCGGCGTCGATCACGCCGTCGCGGTCGCCGTCGGGCGCGGCGCATCCGGGCCGCGCGGGGTCGGGCTGCTGCCCCTGCGGCGCGTCGGGGCAGCGGTCGTCGGCGTTGGCGACGCCGTCGTGGTCGAGGTCGTTGCCGGGGCACCCGCGGCGCTCGCCGTCGGCGTGCTCGCCCTGCGCCTCGTCGGGGCAGCGGTCGTCGGCGTCGGGCACGCCGTCGGCGTCGTTGTCGGGGTCGGGGCAGCCGTCGTCGTCTTCGAAGCCGTCTTCGTCTTCGTCGACGAAGGGGCAGCGGTCTTCCTCGTCGGGGATGGCGTCGTGGTCGTTGTCTTCGGGGCAGCCGTCGGTGTCTTCGTAGCCGTCGAAGTCTTCGGCGAGGCCGATGCACTGGTCGATGGCGGGGTCGTCGCGGAGGCCGTCGCGGTCTTCGTCGACGAAGCGCGGCGCCCACTGGAGCGACACGATGGCGCGCACCGCGGCGGAGCCCGGCGCGGCCGTGAGCCCCCACGACGCGCCGGCCGACAGGGTGAACTCACCGAGCCCCGAGGTCTGGATGCCCGCGCCCATCTCGACGGGCGTGCCCGCCGCCGTGGCGAAGGGCGCGCGCGCG
>CAISKJ010000645.1 GCA_903885885.1 uncultured delta proteobacterium | reverse complement strand
CTCCGGCGCGTGCGCGTGCCCCGCGGGGCAGACCGCGTGCGGCGGAACCTGCGTCGACCCGGGCGCGAACCCCGCCCACTGCGGCGCCTGCGGGCGGGCGTGCGCCGAAGGGCTCGTGTGCTCCGCCGCGCGCTGCGCCCGAGCGTGCGCCGACGGCCTCACGGCCTGCGGCGCGGCCTGCGTCGATGTGCGCGCCGACCCCGCGAACTGCGGAGCCTGCGGGAGCCGTTGCAGCGACGGAGCGACCTGTGTCAACGCGGCGTGCACCTGTCCGATGGGGCAGACGTCGTGCAACGGTGTGTGCGTCGACCTCACGAGCCGCCCCGACCAGTGCGGCGCCTGTGGACGATCCTGCGCCGCGGGGCAGGTGTGCGCGGGCGGACAGTGCCTCGCGGCCTGCCCACCGGGCACCGACCGCTGCGGGCGCGCGTGCGTCAACCTCGGCGTCGATCCCGCCAACTGCGGCGCCTGCAACTCCCCCTGCCTCGGGGGGAGCCTCTGCCGTAACGGTGTATGTGGGTGCCCACAGGGGCAGACCCTCTGCGGCGGCGCGTGTGTCGCCGCGCAGACCTCGCTCGCCCACTGTGGCGCCTGCAACAACCCCTGCGCCGCGGGGCAGGTATGCACCCGCGGTCGATGCCTTGCCTCGTGCCTGGGCGGCCAGGTCGTCTGCGCCGGGCGCTGCGTCGACGTGGCCACCGACGCGCGCAACAGCGGCGCCTGCGGCAACGCCTGCACGGGCGACCGGAGCTGCGTCAACGGCGCGTGCACCTGCCCGCCCGCCCAGGGGATGGCTCAGTGCGGCGACCGCTGCGTCGACGTGCGCAGCGACGCTTCGAACTGCGGCGCCTGCGGCAACGCCTGCCCGGCTGGAATCGCCTGCGTGCAAGGCACCTGCGGTTGCACGGGCCGACGCGTGCCGTGCCCCAGCGGCTGCACCGGGCTCCTCGAAGACCCGGCGAACTGCGGCGCCTGCGGGCGCACGTGCGCGGCGGGAGAGGTCTGCACCCTCGGCACCTGCGCCACGGCCTGCGGTTCTTCGCTGGTGTCGTGTGACGGGAGCTGCGTCAACCTGCAGGCCGATCCCCGTCACTGCGGCGCGTGCGGCAACCCCTGCTTCGGCGGCGCGTTCTGCGCGGGTGGCACGTGCCAGTGCGACGCGGGGCAGACGAACTGCGGCGGTCGCTGCGTCAACCTCCAGCTCGACAACAGCCACTGCGGCACCTGCGGGCAGGTGTGTTCGGGCGGCAACTTCTGCTCCGCGGGGGCGTGCGCGTGCCCTCCGACCTCGACGCGCTGCGGGCGCGTGTGCACCGCGCTCGCGACCGACCCCGCGAACTGCGGCGACTGCGGGCGGGTGTGCGCCGGTCGTCAGCGCTGCGTCTCGGGCCGCTGCCGCAACAACTGACCCGAGGCGATCGCCGCGCGTCGCGCGCGCCTGCGGTCGGCGCCGGGCCTCGGGTGCAGGCGCCTGCACCGCGAAGTGCAGGCGCCTGCACCTGACGGTCAGCGGGTGTAGGTCACCGTGGCCGAGGCG
>CAISKJ010000644.1 GCA_903885885.1 uncultured delta proteobacterium | reverse complement strand
GACGGCGCCGTCGCCCGCGGGCGTGTACGCGGTCTCGGGGTTTGCGCTGCACCCGAGTGCGACCAGGAGCGCGGCGAAGGGGGCGACCGACCGTCGAGGGAGCATCATTGCGTGGCCGCGAACTTTCTACGAGAACGCCCGCGTGTCGAGAGCCATCGCGACCGGCTTTCGGTCACCGTTCATCGCAAGCTCGACACGGGCGCGGTCTCATAGAAAGTTCGCGGCCCCCGATGAACGCCGACGCACTCCGCCGAGCCCCCGCGACGCTCCTCGATGACACGGCGCGCCAGTGCAGCGTCACCTACGAGCGCGATTTTCTCTCGGCCACCGAGGCGACGCACTGGTTCGAGACGCTCGCGCGCGAGGCGCCCTTCGTGGCCGAGGCGCCGGTGATCTTCGGCAAGCCGCGCCCCGTGCGTCGTCAGTCGTGCGGCTACGGCGAGCCCGGCGCGCGCTACCGCTACACGGGCCTCGAGCGCGTGGCCACGCCGTGGCCCGACGGCTTCGCCCCGCTGCTCGAACGCCTCTACGACCGCACGGGGGCGCGCTTCACCTTCGCGCTGTGCAACCTGTACCCCGACGGCGACGCGGGCCTCGGCTGGCACGCCGACGACGAGGCCGACCTCGCCCGCGACGCACCCATCGCGTCGCTGTCACTCGGCGCCGAGCGCGACTTCGCCATGCGCCTGCGCGGCGAGAGCCGGGCGTGCCTCACCGTGCCCCTTGGCCCCGGCTCGCTCCTCGTGATGGCGGGCGCCACGCAGCGGCATTACGTGCACCGCGTACCGCCGCGCGTGCGGTGCCGCGAGGCGCGCATCAACCTCACGTTTCGCGTGATGCGCTGACGGGCGCCCTCAGCCCTTCGCGCCCTTGCGGAGGGCCGCGGCGAAGGCCGCCACGTCGGCGAGGGGTACTTCGAAGCGCACCCGCGCGCCGCCGCCGCCGCGCGTCGCGACGAGCTTCGCGGTGCCGTGCGCCTTCACGTGCTTCGTCAGCCGGGTGAAGGTCGCGCGCTCGGCGGGGGTGGCCGTGAAGCCCCGCGAGCGCTTCGTGGCCGCCTCGGGGCGGGCGTCGCGAAACGCGCGCGCGGCCTCGCGGATCTCTTTCGTGGTCGCGGCGCCCACGTCGAACGCGCGGCCCGACGGGAGCGTGAGCGTGCCCTGCACCACGTCGGCGGGGGTGTCGTCGGCGGGCGTCGCGTCGACGAGCTCGAGCACCGCCCGCGCCCGGTCGGCGCCGAGGCTCGCGACGAGCTCGCGCGGCACGCGCGTCGCGATCGCCACGAGCGCGTTGGCCGTCGAGAGGGGCATGCGCAGGTCTTCGGCGCACACCTCGGCGAAGCCCACGCGCCCGAGCGCCTCGGCCACGCCGTCGGCCTTGAGCTCGGCGAGCGCGAGGCCGATGTCGACCATGTTCTCGGCCACGTCGGCCTGACGCTCGCGGATGCGGGCGATGGCCACGCGCCCCCGCTCGGCGAGGCGCTTCACCCGCAGCGCGTGCTGCGCCTCGGCGCGCTTCGCGAGCGCGGCGGGGAGGGCGGGCTTCTTCGCAGCGGGCTTCTTCGCAGCGGGCTTCTTCGCAGCGGGCTTCTTCATGGAGGCCGATGGTACCGCTTACATGTCATGTAAGCCGACAAACATGACGTGTAAGCCGCGGCGTCACGCGCGACGGTCCGCAGACTCTTCGT
>CAISKJ010000643.1 GCA_903885885.1 uncultured delta proteobacterium | reverse complement strand
GGGCTCTTCCTCGCCACCGCCATGGTGCCCGTGATGGGCTGGCGCAAGGCCATCCCGCGGCTCTCCATGGTGGCCGGCGCCACCGTGGTCGGCGCGCTCCTCGGCCGCGCGCTCCTCGCGACGATCCCCGACGCGGTCTTCGACGCCGTGGCGGCCTTCGGCATCGGCGCGATGCTCCGCCTCGCCACGCACCGCCACGGCGCCGAGGCCCCGACGGCCCTCACGCGCACGCTCTCCGCGGCGACCTTCGTCGTCGGCGTGGTCATCGCCGCGTGGATCCCCGACCCCGACAGCGTGCTGCGCCACGCGCGCGCCCACGAGCTGTCGTTCATCGAGTCGCTGGGTCCCCTCTTCGTCGAGACGGCGCCTTCCATGCTCGTCGGCCTCGCGGTCGCGGGCGCCGTGCAAACCTGGGCGCCGCGCAAGCAGGCGAGCTGGCTCAACGGCGGCGGCGCGCTCTCGCAAGCCCTGCGGGGGATGCTCTTCGGCGTGCCCCTCCCGCTGTGCTCGTGCGGCGTGCTCCCGCTGGTGCGCCGGCTCCTCGCGGCGCGCGTCCCCATCGCGGCGGTGGCCGCGTTCGCGGCGGGCACGCCCGCGCTCGACGTGGGCGGCGCGGTGTTCTCGTTCCGGCTCTTCGGTGCGCCCCTCGCGCTGGCCCGCATCGCGTCGGGCTTCGTCGTCGCGGTGAGCGTGGCGCTCGCCGTCGCGTGGAGCACCCGCGGCGTCTCCATGCGCTTCTCGCTGCGACCCGCGCCGCCTGGCTCGATGGTGCGCCCGTCGCCGCCGTGGTCGGCCACGCCGCACGCGCCCGAGGCGCCGCCGGGCGCCGTGTCTGCGCTGCGTCAGGCGCTGGGCCCCACGCTCGACCACGTGGCGGCCTGGTACGTGGCGGGCCTGTGCCTCGCGGCGGCCTTCGAAGCGGCCGTCGAGCCCGCGCCCATCGCGGCCCTCGGCGCGCCCCTCGACGTGGTGCTCGGCGCCCTCGCGGCGGTGCCCGTGTACATGTGCGCGCAGGGGGCCACCCCCTTCGCCGCCGTGATGATTCACAAGGGCGCCTCGCTGGGCGCGGCGCTCGCGTTCGCGCTGGTCGCACCGGGCACCAACCTCCCCGTGCTCTCGGCGTTTCGCCGCTCGCTGGGCAACCGCGCCGCGCTGGCCTTCGGGCTCGCGAGCCTCGCCGCCGCCATCACCGCGGGCCTCGCGGTGAACGCCCTGGTGCCCGCGTCGAGCGTGCCCGAGATGCACCGCCTCGTGGCGCACGCGCACGCCCCGTGGGAGCGCGCCTGCGCCGCTGCGCTCGCCGGCCTCCGGGTGGGGAGCCTCGTGCGCATGGGGCCGCGCGCGTGGTTCGCCGCGATGGCCCCCAACGAGGAGCGCGAGGGCGACCACGGGGCGCACTGACCCACGCCGAGGCGGTCCCGCGCGTCGCGGGGTGACCGCTTACGGTGCGTCGTCGCGCTCGCCGTTGTCGTCGACCTCGCCCGCTGCGCCGTCGCCCTGCGCCGCGCACGCCGCGATCGCACGGGAGAGTGCCCGCGTCACCTCGTGAACCTCGTCGTCGCGCAGGGTGCGCGCGTCGAGCACCACCTCGGCGTCTTCGATGCGCGCGACCACCGGCGGGTCCTGACGCCGCAACGCGCGCTCGAGCGCGGAAGCGCCGACGACGCCAACGCGCACCGCCCACGAGCGCAGCGCCGCGGTCGGAAGCGTGCCTCCGCCCACGCGACCCTCGACGGGTGCGACGCGCACGGTCGCCCCGCCGGCCGCGACGCCCGCCGCGATGGCCCGCGCCCGCGCCTCGACCGCCGCGACCGGCTGCGCGAGCGTCGCCACGGAGGGAACGTCGCGCTCGGCGCGCCCCTCGGCGTACGCGCGCAGCG
>CAISKJ010000642.1 GCA_903885885.1 uncultured delta proteobacterium | reverse complement strand
GCGCACGGCGGGGTGCAGCGTGGCGCGCGCGCGGCGGGGCGGCGTCGAGCCCGTGGGGCCGAAGTAGTCGGGGGGCGCGATCTGCGCGAGGGCGGCGGTGGCCTCGCGGGCGTCGACGAAGCGGGCCGCCGGGTCGCGCGCGACGCAGCGGGCGAACCACTCGTCGAAGCCCAGCGGGAGGCGTGCGTCGCAGCCGAGCGCAGCGGCGCGCTCGCTCGCCGACTCGAGGGGCTCGAAGAGGAGCTCGGCGAGCACGTCGCGGAGGTTGGGCGACGCGTCGTTGGCGGCGATCCAGTAGCAGCGACCGGAGAAGAGTCGAAACGCGAGGAGGCCGATGGCCCACACGTCGACCGCAGGGGTGATCCGCGCGGGGCGCGCCTGCTCGGGGGCCATCCACAGGGGCGTGCCGATGGGGTCGGTGAGCTTGTTCTCCCCGCCGCCCCACTCGTGAAAACACGCGATGCCAAAATCGAGGAGCTTCACCGTGAAGGGCGCGTCTTCGCGGGCGTTGGCGAGAAACACGTTGGTGGGCTTGAGGTCGCGGTGAATCACCCCGCGCGCGTGCGCCCGGCTCAACCCACGGAGCACCTCGGTGAGCACCAGCCACGCCTCGTGCGACGAGAAGCCGTCGCCCCCCTCGTGGCGCGCGAGCCTGTCGCCGAGGGTCTCGCCTTCGAGGAACTCCATCGCAATCCAGAGGGAGTTGGTGGCCTCGTCGCAGCCCGCGACCACCACCTCGACGACGTGCTCGCTGTCGATGAGCGCGCCCGCCCGCGCCTCGCGCATGAAGCGCTGGCGCGTGGTGACGTCGACGTTCTCGGACATGCGCAGCACCTTGAGCGCGCGGCGCCGACCGGTGCTCAACTGCTCGGCTTCGAAGACTGCGCCGCCGCCGCCCTGCGCGAGCGCGCGGATGATCTTGAAGTCGCCCGCAAACACGCTCCCGACCGCGAGGGAGCGGACCGGTGTGTTGCGTCGCCGCGGAGGCGGCGGCACGCCGACGAGGGTGTCGCCCTGAAAGGGGCTCATCGGGCGGGCCTCACGGTACGGTCCCGTCACGGGCGCCGCGGGGCGCGTGTCGCCCTCGACCTCGTCGAGCGTCGACGGCGAGCTACGGCGCAGCACGGTGCGCTCGTCTTCTTCGATCGCAGCGTGCTCGAGCGTCTCGTCTACGCCCACCGCCGGATCGCTCCCCCTCGGATCGTCTCGCTCCACAGTCACCACGAGGCGGACTTTCGAATACTCAGCGCACGTTCACAAGTTCGCGTTGCCCTCCCGATCTTGATTTCAGAACGAAAGAACGGCTTGTTTTCTAGGGACTTCGCATCACCCTGAGCCCCGTCGGGTTGATCCCACAACCACGGATTGAGCATTCGGAACAACCCTGATCGCGATGGGTGCAACCGGCGAAACAGCGCACCCAAAACGTGTCGCTTTGAATCGCGCCACGGGCTCGCGCAACGCGGCGCGAGGGCGTCGAGCTGCGACAAACATGTCTCTTTGAATGGGACATGCGGCGGGGGCTCCGCGCCGCGTCGCGACTGGTTAGAAGAGTGACATCTGCCCGAGGCCGACGAGGGCGCCGAACTGGGCCTCGTCGACGATGACGATGGGCGCGCCCGTCTGCTGGAGCTTGCGCGCAGCGGTGAGCTTGTCGCCCGCCCTGCCCTTGGACCCCACCACGAGGTGCGTCACCGCCGCGTCGACCTCGTCGCTCACGGTGGCGCCGAGGGCCTCGACGCGCTTCGCCGCATCGGCCTGCGCCACGCTCACGAAGCTGCCCGTGAACGCGAAGCGCTTGCCCGTGAGCCGTGGCGTCGCAGGCGCCTCGACGGCCGCCGCCACCGCGGCCACGGGCTGCGGCGCGGGGGCCTGCACCGCTGCGGGCTCGGGTTCGGCGACGGGCGCAGGCTCGGGCGGCGCGACGACGGGCGCGGGCTCGGTGACCGGCGGTTCGGTGACCACTGCAGGCGCGGCGGCGGGCTGCGCGGGCGCGGCGGCGGCG
>CAISKJ010000641.1 GCA_903885885.1 uncultured delta proteobacterium | reverse complement strand
GGGCGCCGCGACTGTGCGATGCTCCGCGGCCGCCCGCGACCCCCGCGCGCGTCGAAACGCGATTGTATCCAAAGCCCATGACGAAGCTCCAGATCAACCCCGAGGCGCAGTTCTACGTCACCCGCGAGGGTGTGCTCGAGGGTCGCAACAACGCCTCGGGCGAGACGCTCTCCCTCTCGCCCGACGCCCTAGTCGTGCTCCGCGCGCTGCTCACCCCGCGCACCTACGACGACGCCGTCGCGCACCTCGAGGCCCGCCACGCGCTCGCGCCCGCCGCGGTGTCGCCGACCCTCGACGGCCTCGTCGCGCGGGGCCTCCTCGTGACCCCCGCGAGCCAGGGCGACAGTCACTACTTCGACTCGTACAGTGCGCTCGGTCAGCACGCCCAGATGATCGCCGACCACGCGCGCACCGACGCCTTTCGCCGCGCCATCGAGGCCGTGGTGCGCCCGGGGATGCGCGTGCTCGACGTGGGCTGCGGCACGGGCATTCTCAGCCTCTTCGCCGCCCGCGCGGGCGCGGCGGTGGTCGACGCGGTCGACAACGCGCAGATCCTCGACGTGGCCCGCGCCATCGCGCGCCAGAACGGCTACGGCGACACGGTGCGCTTCCACGCCGGCGACGTCGAGCGCCTCGCGCTCGAGGGCCGCTACGACGTGATCGTGTCCGAGTGGCTCGGCTACTTCGCCGTCACCGAGAACATGTACCCGCCCGTGTTCGGCGCGCGCGACCGCTGGCTCAAGCGCGGCGGCGTGATGGTGCCGGGCGTCGTCGAGATGTTCCTCGCGCCCATCGAAGACCCCGAGCTCCACGGCCGCGTGGGCCCGGGCCTGTGGGAGCGCCCGGTGTACGGCTTCGACTTCTCGCTCCTCAGCGCGGCGACGCTGCGCGTGCCCAACGCCGAGTCGGTGCTCGTCGCGCCGTCGTCGTACCTCGCCGACCCCGCGCGCCTCTGCCGCGTCGACTGCGCCACCGACGCCGTCGAGGCCTTTCACAAGCCCATGCGCGTGGCCTACACCGTCGAGCGCGCGGGGGCGCTCCACGGCTTCGCGGGGCACTTCACCTGCGACCTCGGCGGCGGCGCCGTGCTCGACACCTCGTCGCGCGCGCTCGCCACGCACTGGCGCCAGCACTACCTCCCCACGGCCGCGCTCCCCGTCGAGCGCGGCGACGCGATCGCCGCCACCCTCACGGTGCTCCCCATGCGCGCGGGCTGGCGCATCCCCACCATGCTGCTGCGCTACGAGGTCACCCGCGGGCGCAAGGTGATCGCCGACGAGCGCCTCCGGTACAACGCCCCGATGTGACGATCGTACTAGGGCCGCGCGGCGGCGCCGTGGGGCTGGGCGCCGGGCGAGCTCGCCACGGCGTGCACGGCGTTGAGCGCGAGCACCACCGAGGCCGCCGCGAGGCCCACGGCGAGGGGGCGCTCCCACCACTGCCAGGCGCCCCGCGCGCGGCGCAGCTCGTCGGCCATCGCGCGGCGCAGGCGGGCGCGCGAGAGGGGCGACGGCGCGGGCTCGTCGTGGGCCGTCTCGACGGCGCGCTTGAGCTCGAAGTAGGCCGCGAGGCACGCGGGGCACGCGGCGAGGTGGGCCTCGAGCGCGGCGCGCGCGGTGGCGTCGGTGGTGCCGAAGTGAAAGCCCGTCAGCTCGGGCGTCGCGCGCTCGCAGTTCATCGTGCCATCTCCTCGCGCAGCCGGCTCACCATCTCGTGGATGCGCGATTTCACCGTACCTTGCGGTATCGCGAGCACCTCGGCGAGCTCTTCGTACGACATTCCGCCGGCGCGCAGCGCGTACACCTCGGCGAGCGCGACGGGGAGCCGCGCCACCGCCGCGCGCAGCTGTTCGCCCGTCTGCCGGGCCTCGAGCGCGTGGTCGGGGTGCTCCGCGGGCGCCGGTGCGGGCGCGGCGACCTCGAGGGCCCGCGCGGCCCTGCGGCGCGACCGCAGGCGGTTGAGGCAGAGGTTGCGCGCGACCTGATAGAGCCACGCGCGGAGGCTCACGGCGCTGCGCCCCGCGTCGCGCTCGCGCAGGAGGGCCATGAAGGTCTCGTGGAGCACGTCTTCGGCCTCGTGGGCGTCGGCGAGGTGCCGTCGCACGAAGCCGAAGAGGGGCTTCGCGTAGCGGTCGTAGAGCGCGTCGAAGGCGTCGAGGTCGCCGCGCAGCAGGGACTCGTAGAGGGCCTCGTCGGAGCGCATCGCGGCCTCGCGTCGAGCGCGCTAGGAGGCGCCCGCCGCGCGGGCCGAGAGGGCGGCGCGCACGGCCGCGAGCGAGGTGAGCACGGCGGCCAGCACCACGAGAATGAGCGCCAGCACGAGGTTGTTGAGCGACTCGGCGCACCCGAGCGCCGCGATGGTGAAGCGCTCGGCGAGCGGCACCTGCTGAATGTAGTGGAACGTCGTCGCGAGCCCCACGCAGAAGCTCAGCACGCCGCTGGTCGCCGTGACGACGCCGAGGCTCAGCGCGAGGAGCACGAAGCGCCGCTCGGGCCGCAGGAGGCACAGCACCCCGGCCGCCACGAGGAGGAAGCCGAAGAGCGCCGTCG
>CAISKJ010000640.1 GCA_903885885.1 uncultured delta proteobacterium | reverse complement strand
CCCACCGCGCCGCCGCGCGCAGCGGTGCGCACCCCGGCGCCGCCCATCGAGCAGCCCGACAACCTCGAGCTCGACCTGTCAGACCTTCTCGGCGAGGGCAAGGCCCCGTCGGTGAAGCCGCCTCCCCTGCTGCGCGCCCCGCCGCCGACGCCGCCGCAGCGCCCGCCGCCGCCGGTTCCGCGCGCGACGAAGCCCGTGGTCACCGAGATCGACCTCATCGAGTTCGACGACAGCGAGATCGAGTCGTAGCCGCGCTACGCCTCCGCCGCTCCCATGCGCGATCAAGAACCGCAGCCCGACAACGGCGTCCTCTTCGACAGCCCTCGCACCTCGCCCGTGTGGAAGGCGATCGTGTCGCTCGCCACGGGCGCCACGCTGTGCGCGTTCATGTCGTTCATCCGTTGGGCCGCCCGCGAGGCGCCGCTCGGGGCGGTGAGCGCGCCCACCGCGCTCCTCGGCGTCGCGGTGTCGTGCGCGATGCTCGCGTCGGCCCTGTCGTCGCGCGTCGCGCGCCGCGTCGAGGTGGTGCCCGCCGCGGGCTCGCTGGTGGTGTACCGCGACCCCGCCGCCGTCGAGACCTTCGCCCTCACCGACCTCGCCGAGGCGCGCAGCGAGCTCCCCGGCGGCGGGTGGAGCCGCGACCCCGCCGAAGACCTCGTGCTCGTGCTGCGTAACGGCGCCGTGCGCCGCTTCAGCCTCCCCGACGAGGCCGACACGCCCGCCATCGTGCGCGACCTCCGCGCGCACCTCTCGTGAGCGCCGCGACCACCGCCCACGCCGCGCGCCGCGTGTCGCTCCGCGCCCGGTGGACGGCCGTGCTCCTGCTCGTCGCGGCGCTGCCCCTCGTGGCGCTGGCGTCGGTCACGGCGCGCACGGTGCGAGCGGGCCTCGCCGACACCGAGCGCGAGCTGCAGCTCACCATTCTCGACGGCACCGCGCGCACCATCGTCACCGAGGTCGAGTACGCCGAAGAGACCACGCACCGCGTGGGGCGCGCCCTCGTCGACGCCGCCGCGGGGCCGCCCGAAGGGCGCGTGCGCCAGGCGCGCGACATCACCGCCCGCGCCGCGGCCCTCTTGCACGTGGCCGTGTACGCGCCCGCGGGCGAGCGCGTCGACACCATCTACCGCAATGCCGACGGGCAGCGCGTGGCGCCGCCCCTCGCGCGCGTGCCCGAGAGCCTCTTGCGCGCGCCGCCGGCGACGGGCGCGTGGCTCACGGCGGAGTTCACCCCCGCGGGCGTGGCCCTGCGCTACGCAGAACCGCTCAGCGACGACGGGCAGGTGCGCGCGTGGGTGATCGCCACGCTCGACCCGCACTGGCTCGCCGCGCTCGTCGAGCAGGTGTCGGTGCGGCAGTACGACACCGCGCGGCGGCTCATCGTCGTGGACGCCGACCTGCGCCTCCTGGTGCCCGGCGCGGGGCCCGTGGGCACCTCCCTCGCGCACCGCGACATCTTTCAGAGCGCGGGCTTTCTGCGCGGCCAGCGCGACCGCGACCAGCACGACCTCACCCTCTCGATGGAGTACCGCGACCACGGCGAGCCCATGGTGGGCGCCTTCCGCGCGCTGAGACGAATGCAGTGGTTCATTGCAGTACGGCGTACCCAGCGCGAGGCGTACCGCGCGCTCACCGACGCGCGGCGCGTGCTCACCGTCGGGGCCCTCGGGTGCGTGGCCCTCGCGGCCGCCCTCGGCGCGTGGCTCGCGCGGCGCACCACGCGGCCCATCGAGCAGCTCGACGCGCTCACCCGCGCCTACGCCGCGCGGCGCTTCGGCGAGCGATCGACGGTGAAGACCGGCGACGAGCTCGAGTCGCTGGGCGGCGCCCTCGAGGGCATGGCCGACAAGCTCCAGGAGAGCGAGGCCGAGATCACCCGGCGGGCCCGCGTCGAGAGCGACCTCGCGCGCTTTCTCCCGTCGGAGGTGGCCGAGGCCGTGGCGCGGGGAGAGAAGTCGCTCGCCCTCGGCGGCGAGCGCCGCGCGGTGACGGTGCTCTTCGCCGACGTGGCGTCGTTCACGGCGTTCTCCGAGGGCGCACCGCCCGAGCGCGTGGTGGCGTTTCTCAACGAGCTCTTCACCGTGCTCACCGAGGTGGTATTTCGCCACGGGGGCATGGTCGACAAGTTTCTCGGCGACTGTGTGATGGCCGTGTTCGGCACGGGCAGCGACCCGCGCGACGCGCTCACGAGCGGGCCCGACGCGCCCGCCGCGCGCGCCCTCGCCGCGGCCGAAGACATCCACCGCTTCGTGGAGGCGAGCGCCCCCGCGTGGAAGGAGTCGTACGGCCTCGACGTGGCGCTCGGCCTCGGGGTCAACTGCGGCGAGGCGCTCGTGGGCAACCTCGGGAGCGAGCGCCGCATGGAGTACACCGTGATCGGCGACGTGGTGAACATCGCGGCGCGCCTCGAGGGCCTCGCGCGCGGCGGGCAGACGCTCGCCACGGGGGCGGTCGTGCGCGCGGTCGGATCGCGCTTCACCTACAACCCGCTCGGCGCCCACCCGCTGCGAGGCAAGCGCGAGCTCGTCGAAATCTACGAGGTGATTCCGTGATCGATACCAAGGACGACTTGCTCCTGCGCGGCTCAATGACAACCATCCACGCGCCGCGCACGCGCGCGAGCATGGTGGTCGACGACGGGAGCGCCTGCACCCACTGCGGCACGCTCGCGGAGCCCGACGCGCCTTGTTTGGTGTGCGGCCACGGCGCGGAGGACGCCCGCGTGGGCCAGCTCGTGGCGGGCCGCTATCGCGTCGAGGCCCTCCTCGGCGCGGGGGGAATGGGCAGGGTGTACCGCGCCCTGCACGTTGAGCTCGGCGAGCCCGTGGCGGTGAAATTTCTCCTGCCCGAGTGGTCGATGCAGCCCGAGTTCCGCGCGCGCTTTCGCCGCGAGGCCGTGGTGCTCGCGCGGCTGCGGCACCCCAACGTGGTGTCGGTGATCGACTACGGCGAGCACGAGGGCGAGCTGTACCTCGTGATGGAGATGCTCCGCGGCGTGAGCCTCGCGTCGCAGGTGATGTCCGGCGGCAACACGCTCCCCTTCGAGCGCGTGGTGCGCATCGTCGACCAGGTGCTTCAGGTGCTCGAGGCCGCCCACGCGATGGGCGTCGTGCACCGCGACCTCAAGCCCGACAACGTGATGCTCCTCGACGCGGGCGACCGCACAGACCGGGTCAAGGTGCTCGATTTCGGCATCGCCCTGCTCGAAGAGTCGGGCGTCGACAAGCTCACCGCCGCGGGCACCTTGCGCGGCACGCCGCAGTACATGTCACCCGAGCAGTGCATGGGCCGCAACGTCGGCGCGCCCACCGACATCTACGCCGTGGGGGTGATCCTGTACGAGCTCCTCGCGGGCTTGCCCCCCTTCGACGCCAGCAGCGTCGCCGAGGTGATCGCGCAGCAGATGTTCGCGCCGCCGCCCTCGTTCGCCGAGCGCCCGCCGCCGCGCGAGGTGCCCGCGGGCCTCGAAGCCCTCGCCCTGCGCGCCCTCTCCAAGCGCCCTGAGCGGCGCCCCACCGCAGCCGAGTTTCGCGACGCCCTCCAGCGCGCCGCGCACGGCGTCGACAGCACCTCGCTCGCGGCCCGCGACGCCGCCGAGCGCGCTCGCTCCGCGGGCCTCTCGCGCGACGAGCGCGCCCTCGCGCCGGCCCCCCGCGAGGCCACCCACGAGAGCCCCGCGAGCGACGTCGGCCCCTCGCCGCGCGTCGCCCTGTGGGGCTTCTCCACCGAGCGGGGCGCCGCGCTGCGCACCGCCCTCGCCGCGCAGGGGATGACGGCCTTCGTGGTCGACGCTCTGGGCCCCTTGAGCCCCGACAAGCGCCCGTGGAAGGCCGTTCTCGTCGGCGGCGGTGCAGGCTCCGACGCGCGGATCCGTCAGGCGCGCGCCATGCCCGAGCTCCGCGCGCTGCCCGTCGTGGTCGCCGACATCCCGCACGCCTCCGAGACGCCCGCCCTCATTCGCGCGGGCGCGAGCGACTGCGCGCTCGCCTCCGTCGACGACACCGCCGTCGGGCAGAAGCTGCTCCGCGCCCTCCGGAGAGGTCGATGACGCCCCAACGTCTCGCTGCCTCGCTCTTCGCGTCGCTCCTCGCGGCCCCCTCGCTCGCGCTCACCCAACCCGTCGGCCCGTCGGCGCCGGTGCGCTACGAGGTTCGCCGCGGCGACACCTGCGTCTCCATCGCGCGGCACTTCTACAACGACGCCCGCCACACGGTGCTCATCCACGGCGCCAACCCCACCATGGGTCGTCCGCCGCACCACCTGCGACCGGGCACGGTGCTCGTCATCCCCGCGCGCACCACGAGCGGCGCCTCGCCCGACGCGCTGCTCACGGCCGTGCACAACACCGTCGAGGTGCGCGCCCCGCAGCCCGCGCAGCGCCCCGCCGCGGGCGCCACCGAGGGCCCCGCGGCGCGCCGCGGGCGCCCCAACGACCCGCTCTTCCGTGGCACCCGGGTCAACACCCAGGAGCGCTCGTCGGCCGAGGTCACCTTCGCCGACGAGACGCAGCTCCAGCTCGCCGAGCGCACGCTCATCGTCATTCTGGGCGAGACGAGCGCCCGCGTGCAGCGCGACGCCTCGGCGCGCGACACCGTGCTCGAGCGCGGCACCCTCACGGCCTTTCTCGCGGGCCTCGACGGCCCCCGCGCGGCCCCTCCGCCCGCGGTCGCGACCGACGCGGGGCGCGTTACGTTCACCCCCGCCACGGAGGCACGCCTCGAGGTCGACGCGCAGCGGCGCGCCACCCTCGCGGTGTACCGCGGTCGCTCGCAGGTGAGCGCACCCCGGCAGCGCGTGCCGGTGCCGCAGGGCTACGGCGTGCGCGCGGTGCGAGGGCAGCGCATCCCGGCGCCGCGCCTCCTCCCGCTGGCGCCCGTGTGGGGCGCGCGCCCTCCGCGGCTGGTGCTCTCCGACGCGGACACCACCACGCTCGTGAGCGAGCTGCGCGCGGGAGATGCTTCGACGGTTCACGGCCCCCACGGCGAGGCCCCGCCCGCGCCCGCGCGGTGGCACGTCGAGGTGGCGCGCGACCGGCGCTTCAACGAGCTCGTGGCCGACACCCGCGGCCCCGCCGAGCAGACGCGCCTCGCGGTGCCCGACGTCGCGCAGGGAGCCTATTTCATCAGGGTTTCGGCCATCGACGGCGACGACTTCCAGGGCCCGCCGAGCGAGGTCGTGAGCGCCACGGTGACGCGCCTCGCGGTCGAGCCCGCGGCCTCCGACGGCGGCAGCCGGGTCAGCGTCGCGCCGGGCTTCTACTGCGGCCT
>CAISKJ010000639.1 GCA_903885885.1 uncultured delta proteobacterium | reverse complement strand
CCGCGCCCACGACGGGCGCGCGACCGGGGCCGCCGCCGACGAGCTGACCCGCGAGGTTGCCGCCCACCGCGGCGCCGACGCCCACCTGCGCGGCGAGGCCCGCCATGCCCGTGTTGCCGCCGCCGTGGGCCATGCCCGCGCCCGCGCCGCGCATCGCTTCGAACTGACCGAGCTTGCCGATGTCGCCGCCGGCCATGCCCACGTAGGCCTGGTCTTTCTGCACCTGCTGGTTGATGCCAAACTGCGCGGCCTGGGCGTTGTACTGCGCCGTCTGCACATTGACCTGCGCGGCGGCCGCCGCGGCCTGCGCCTGGAGGGCCGCGCGCTGGATGCCGATCTCGTCGACCTGGAGGCCGACCATCTGCTCGGCGACCTTCTGGCGCATCTCGTCGAAGCGCTTGATGTCCTCTTCGGGGACGTCGACCTCGAGCTTGGTGACCTTGGCGACGCGGATGCCGGCCTGCGCGAGCTCGGTGGCGTTGGCGATGCACGCCGCGGCCAGCTCGTCTTGCAGGTGCATGATGTCGAGCACCGACGTGCGCTGCTCGCGCGCCATCTTGCCGATGGTGCTCTTCACCGTGTTGAAGAACGCGTTGATAAACCAGTCGAAGATGTCGGCGTGCTCCTGGAACTTGCGCATGCCGAAGTACTGGTAGATCAGCGTCTCGGGGTTCTCGACGCGCAGGAGGATCTCGCCGTGGCAGCGGGCGCGCACGCGGATGCCCGTCATCGGGTCGATCATGTTGCCGAGCGAGCCGCCGAACTTCTTCGGGTAGGGCGTGCGCTTCACGAAGAAGAGCTCGGTCATGAGGAAGTTGCCGCCCGTGTACTGGTCGACGAAGTTCGACAAGAACGGGATGTTGGCCGTCGAGAGCGTGCAGCGGCCAGCGTCGAGCGTGCCGACGGGACGCCCCTCCTTCGAGAACACGGCCCACTCGTCTGCGCGGACCGTGCACTGCGCGAACATCGGGATCGTCTGGTCGGGGTGCTTCCAGATCAGGTCGTTGTTGTCCTGCGGGCGCGCGATCATCATCTCGCGGACGCCGTTCTTGAAGGTGTCGCCGCTGATGAAGTTGCCCACCGAGTCGATGATTCCCATGCGTGTCTCTCCGCGGTGCGAGTCGGTCGGTGAGGGCGTTGGAGCGCACTCTCCCCGGGTGATTGAGCCGGCGCGGTCGTACGTGTCGCCGCAACCGGTGGTTTCTGCGCGCCGCGCGATTCTCACGCGTCGACGCGGCGCGGGAGCATATGCGCCTCGCCGCCACGCTTCAACATGCCTCGCGCGCGTCGTTGCCACTGTTCAACGGCTCCGTGTTGGGGGAACAATGCCGGTCCGTGGCCCGACTCCTCCGCTCGCTCGCTCTCTTCGCCGCGCTCATGGTGTTCGCCTGGCCCGCGGGCGCGATCACGCAGCCCAACGGTCAGACCATCCCCGTGGGCGACCCCCTCCAGAGCCTCTTCAACGCGCGCGGCGAGACGGCCATCAACGCGCAGCGCGACGCGGCCATCACGCCCGAGCGCTTCGTGCCGGGGTGCTCGCTCACGTTCACGCTCATCACCCGCGGCACGGCGGCGTTTCGCAACGTCTTCGGCTGGTACAACGTGCGGCCAGGCATGGCGCCGGACCCCGCCGACCTGCACCCGCTCATCCCCTGTGACGCCGCCGACGGCGCGCGCTTCACGCTCTCGCTGCGCGGCAACCCCGACTACCGCGGCGGCGAGATCGGCTTCTTTCTTCGCACGCCCGAAGATGGCACCTCGGGGCGCTGCTCGTCGTGCTGCGCGCGCGTCGCGGCCGGCGCGCCGGGGCACAACTTCTTCTCCGAGCGACAGTACAACCCCGACAGCATGGGTGCATCGTCCTACATCCACCTGCTCATCTATGACTCGCGCACGACCCCCGATGCCTTCTACTTCGCGTGGGAGGACCTCTACTCGGGTGGCGACAACAACTTCACCGACTTCGTCGCGCGCGTCGACTCGATCGTGTGCACGGGCGCCGGCGCCGCGTGCGACAGCGGCCGCATGGGCGCGTGCGCGGCCGGCGTGCGCCAGTGCCGCGCGGGCGCCCTCGCGTGCGTAGGCACCGTGGAGCCCTCCGACGAGCGCTGCGACGGCGTCGACAACGACTGCGACGGCACGACCGACGAGGGCGACGGGCTCTGCGGCGCCATGCGCGTGTGCGACCGCGGCGTGTGCGTCGACCGGTGCCGCGCCGAGCTCGGGTGCTTCCCCGGCGAGGCGTGCACCGACCGGGGCACTTGCGTCGAGACGGCGTGCGCGACGGTGACCTGCGACGCCAACCAGCGCTGCGAGCGCGGCCGCTGCGTCGGCGCCTGCGAGGGCATCGCGTGCCCCCGCGGGCAGGCGTGCCGCGCGGGCCGCTGCGTCGACCCCTGCGCCGGCGTGACCTGCGACGGCGACACGGTCTGCGTCGAGGGCCTGTGCGCGCCCCGCTGCGAGTGCCGCCGCTGCGCCACGGGCCAGACGTGCGGCGCCGACGGCCGCTGCCGCGCGAACGACTGCGCGGCCGTGATGTGCGCGGCGGGCCAGACGTGCGTAGGCGGCGTGTGCCGCGACGCATGCGAGGGCGCGATGTGTCCGCGCGGCGAGCGCTGCGAGGTAGGCCGCTGCGTGGTGGTCCCGGTTGTCGACGCGGGGCCTCGCGCCGACTCCGCGGTGGAGTACCCCGACGCCCTCGAGCCCGTCGACGTCGTGACCGACGCAGGCCTGCTCGACGTCGCGACCGACAGCACGCCGCTCTACGTGAACGACGATCAGGGCTGCAACTGCCGCGCTGGCGCAGGGCCTTCCAAGCGCGGTGCGCCGTGGGCCGTGGGGCTCGCGCTACTCGCCGTGCTTCGCCGCCGTCGCCGCCGCTGAGGCCGCGGCCTGAAGCGCGCGCTTGGCCGCCGCGAAGCGCTCGCGAAGGCGCGCACCATAGCCCGCCTTGATCTCCTGACGGGCGCGGCCGACGGCGAGGGCGTCGTCGGGCACGTCGCGGGTGATCACCGAACCCGAGCCCACATAGGCGCCGCGCCCGATGGTGACCGGCGCGACGAGGGAGCTGTTGGAGCCCACGAAGGCCCCTTCGCCAACGCGCGTGGTGTGCTTCTGCACGCCGTCGTAGTTGCAGAAGATGGTGCCCGCACCGATGTTGGCGCCCGCGCCCACGAGGCCGTCGCCGAGGTACGCGAGGTGATTGGCTTTGGCGCCCGCGCCGAGGCGG
>CAISKJ010000638.1 GCA_903885885.1 uncultured delta proteobacterium | reverse complement strand
CGGCGCTGGGCGGCGACGGCCCCGAGGCGGTGGTCGACGACCCCGGCGTGGCGCGCCCGTGCTCCGCCGCGGCGACCCCGCGCGGCGTGCTGCGGCGCATCGACGGGTACTCGCCCCTGCGCGGCGCGGGGTGGTCGCCCCTCGCCGAGGAGTGGCAGATCGAGGAGCGCCTCGAGCTCGACGGCGACGGCCTCTGCGTGCGCGCGGTGGGCGGCGGCGAGTCGCGCGACGAGTCGGCCTTCGCGCGGCGCGGGCCCGAGCGCGACCTCGTGCGCAGCTTCGCGCTCACGAGCGACGGCGCCGGGCACCTCGCGGGCAGCGCGTGGCGGGGCCGGCAGCGCCTCGAGATGCGCTGCGAGCCCGTCGCGCGCGCGCCGCGGCGCTGAGCGAAGGCTACGCGGGCGCGGCGGCGAGGGAGGCCGCGTCGAGCAGCGCGCGCACGGCGTGGAGGAGCGCGGTGGAGTCGTAGGGCTTCGAGAGGAAGCGCTCGACGCCGAGGGCGCGGAGGCGCGGGCGCACGGCGTCGTCGAGGCCCGACGACACGGCGATGGGCAGCGACGGGCTGCGGCGGCGCAGCGCGGCGACGAGGGCGGTGCCGTCCATGGTGGGCATCATCACGTCGGTGACGACGGCGCGCACGGCGGCGCCGTGGTGGTTGTGGAGGGCGAGCGCCTCGACGCCGTCGCGGGCCGAGACCACGCGGTACCCGTGGCGCTCGAGGGTGCTGCGGAGGGCGGCGCGCACGTCGGCCTCGTCGTCGACCACGAGCTCGAGCTCGCCGCTGCCGGCGAGGTCGACGGTGGTGGCGGGCACCGAGCTGCGCACCTCGTCTTCGGAGGCCGAGGGCAGAAACACGAGGAACGTGGTGCCCGCGCCGAGCGCGGTGCGCGTGACGAGGAACCCGCCGTGCGACCGCACGATGGCGCTCACGGTGAAGAGCCCGAGGCCCGTGCCCTTGCCGGGGGCCTTGGTGGTGTAAAACGGGTCGAAGATGCGCTCGATGTGCTCGGGCGCGATGCCCACGCCGGTGTCGCTCACCTCGAGGCGCACGTAGGCGCCGGGCCTGGCCTCGGGGCTCATGGCGAGGAAGGCGTCGACGCCGTCGCGCGTCCGCCGTGGGCGTCGCAGGAGCCGCTGCGCAAGCGCGGCCTCGTAGGCGATGCGTCGGGGGCAACGACGTCGAAGGTCTCTCGAGGGTGCGGATCAAGACCCGCGACCCCCGTCTCCGTCAAGGCTCGCGTACGTGCGCACCGCGAGGCCTTCGGGGCGATCGCTTCATTTCTTCGAAGCGATCGCGCCCCTCACGGTGCGAGGCCGAATGTTTTTCAATCCCGCCCGCAATGTGGCTTCGACGACGTCGCGCGCCGCCACGCGTGAGGCGCGGCGCCACGGAGCGACCCCCGTGTTCTCGCGCCGCGGCTGCGCGGTACGTGGTGTGCTGTGCGTAGGCCGCGCGGCCCCACTGCGTTGCATTCGATGCACTGCGGGCTGCGCGAAGCGAGAACCTCCATGACGCGCCCGAACCACGACCGCTACGCGACCCGCGAGAGCCTCCTCGAGCTGCTCTCCGACGACGACACCGCGAAGGTGAGCAACGCCGAGAGCGCGCCGCTCTCCGAGGGCGACGAGTACATCGACCTCACCGAGATTCCGAAGGGCGTGCAGCGCGCCGACGGCGTGCCGATCGACCTGGGGCACGCGCTCCCCCGCAAGGCCGTCGCCGAGGCGACGTGGCGCTCGCTCATGAAGCGCATGGCCCTGTCGCACACGATGTAGCCGCGAGGCGCCTCAGGCCAGGGCCTCGGGGTGGTTGGCGCCGGGCGGGATCTGCGCGGGCGGGACCCGCGGCAGCACGAGGTGAAACTCGACGCCGCGGCCCGACGCCGGAGCCGACGCCGTGAGGTGCCCGCCGTACCGGACGACGAGCACCCGCGCCATCATCAGGGCCACGCCGTAGCCGCGGTAGGCGCGCGGCTCGTGGGGCTCGAGCGCGCGCTCCTCGGCGGGCGAGGCGAGCGAGAGCGACGACTTGATCTTCGCGATCGCCTGCGCGCGCTCCTCGGGGGCCACGCCGTGGTCTCGCAGGACGAGCTCGTAGAACCAGTCGTTCACCGCGTGCCCGCGGACCTCGACGGCGGTGTCGTGGCGCTGCAGCGCGCCGTTGGTGAGCAGGTTGGCGAGGGTGCTCGCGTGCCCGTCGACGACCGCCACGGCGTGCGCCTCGACATCGACGGTGGGGGCCGGCGCCGCGACGCCGTGCCCGGCGAGGGCGAGGCGCATGGCCTCGACGGCGCGCGCGGCGGGCGAGCTCCTGCTCCCCAACGAGACGGGGCAAGCGACACCCGCCGACCCCGAGAAGGTCGCGGGCATCTTTCGCGCGCTCGCGAGCACCCTGCAGCTCCGATGTGTGGTGCTCAACGCGTGCTACTCCGAGCGCCTCGCGCGCGAGCTCGTGCAGCACGTCGACTGCGTGATCGGCATGCCCGCGGCGGTGCGCGACACCGCGGCGATCACCTTCGCGGGCGCCTTCTATGAAGCCCTCGCCTTTGGCAGCGACGTGGGCACCGCGCACGCGCTGGCCTGCGCCG
>CAISKJ010000637.1 GCA_903885885.1 uncultured delta proteobacterium | reverse complement strand
GTGTCATGGGGGGAGCGCCGCGACGCGCCCGGAGACTATCGCACTCCGCGCCCAACGCGAGGCGCGCGCGGGAGGCGCGCTACGACTTCTGCGCGAGCCACAGGATGTGCCACCCGCCGCCCGTTCCGCGCGCCCGCACCCGCTCGGTGCGCACCGTGAAGCCCGCGACCGCGAGCTTCGCCGTGAAGCGCGCGTCGTCGCCCGCGGACCACACCGCGAGCGTCCCCTGGGCGCGCAGCGCCCCGTGCGCGCGGCGGAGCCCGGCGGCGTCGTAGAGCCTCGCGTTGCCCCGCGCGGTGAGGGCCACGGGGCCGTTGTCGACGTCGAGGAGCACGGCGTCCCACGCCTCGCGGGCGCGGGCGATCGCGTCGGCCACGTCGCCTTCGGCCACGGTGACGCGCGGGTCGTCGAGGGGGTGCGCGGCGAGGTGCGCGAGGGGGCCGCGGTTCCATCGCACCACGGCGGGGACGAGCTCGACCACGGTGACCCTCGCGTCGGGCCGCAGCGCGTCGAGGGTCGCGCGCAGGGTGAAGCCCATGCCCATGCCGCCGATGAGGACACGGGCGTTCGCTGCGTCGGCGAGGCCCGCGCAGCCGCGCGCCCCGAGGGCGTCCTCCGAGGCGTGGGCGCGGCTCCCCATGAGGGGGGTTCCGTCGGCGCGAATGGCGTAGTCGCCGCCGTGGCGCACCAGCGTGAGGGCGCTGCCGTCGGGCGCCTGCGCGCGGTCGAGGGTCTCCCAGGGGATCATCTCAGCGGGTGGTCACGGCGGGGGCCGCGGGCTGGCGCGACGTGTCGATGTCGATGGCGCGCACGGTCTCGGTGAGGCGCACGCCGCGCTCGCTGATCTGCGTGTCGAGCTCGACCACGCGGCGGGTCATCTGGTCGAGCTGCGTGGCCACGCGGGCGAGGCGCGCCGTGAGCTGCGCGCGCAGGTCGGCGGCCTGCGGGTTGCGCTGAATGGCCGTGAGGTTCTCGCGGGTCTCTTCGGCGTTCTGCTGCAGGTCGTCGCGGCGCTCGATGAGGTCGCCGCGCTCGCGGGTGAGCGTCGCGAGCTGCGTGCGAAGGTCGAGCGCGGTGCGCAGCGCGAGGGCCACGTCGGCGGCGGGCGCGCGCTCGCGGACGTACTGCTCGATGGCCGCGGCGGCGAGGTTCTCGCTGTCGGCGTCGAGGTTCACCGACACCGTGAAGGGGCTCCGCGTGGTGACGATCACCTCGCTGTGCGAGCGCGCGGGCGCGGTGGTGGGCACGAGCGCGTTGCCGCCCGACCGCTCGGTGCCCGTCGGCGGTTCGAAGAGCTCGGCGCCGTCGAGGCTCTGGCGCAACAGCACGCGGGCGGGGCGGTCGAGGCC
Source organism: uncultured delta proteobacterium (assembly GCA_903885885.1). Classification (GTDB taxonomy): domain Bacteria; phylum Myxococcota_A; class Polyangia; order Polyangiales; genus CAISKJ01. The sequence continues at coordinate 1,583 of CAISKJ010000637.1, read as the reverse complement.
GTTGCGGACGCTCCACGTGGTGCGCACGACGTTGAAGCGCTCGAGGGTGAGCGCGTCGCGGTGCATCGCGACGAGGCGCGCGCCCTCGGTGGCCGCGGCGGGGCTGCGCTCGACGGTCACCGCGCGCTCGAGCGCGAAGGGCACCGTCGTGGTGGCCGCGTCGGGGAGCGCGTCGAGCATCCCCTGGCCGAGGAAGGCGCCCTCTTCGAAGATGGCGATGGGGCCGCGCTCGAGGAGCGCGCCGGTGCGATTTTCGAAGCGCGCGACGTGAAACGGATGCTGCGACGAGGCGGGCACGCCGGCGTCGGGCGCAAACATGTAGAGCTGCTCGCCGGGGAGGTCTCGCACCACGAGCATCACCATGGTGGCCGAGCGGTCGGGGATGGTGACGGCGTTGGGGAGGTCGTAGCGCGTGGCGCCACCCTGCACGGCGAGGGCGGCGAGGGCGGCGACGTTGCGCGGGGCCGACGAGGCCGAAGGGGGCATACGCGCCTCCGGGCGCCCGATGGGCACGCCGTCGCCGTCGTTGCTGAGGTTGAAGGGGTACACCACCGTCACGATGCCGCCCCCATCGGGCGCGGGAAACTGCCACCGTCGCACGGCGTTGGCGATGCACTGCGCGACGGCGCCGTCGGGGTACGTGCTGCTCGCGACGCTCGACCCGACGACCGCGCCCGCGGGGCCGATCACGAAGCGCACGACGACGCGGCCCTGCGCGCCGGGATCGCGCGTGAGGCCCTGCTCGTGGCAGTAGTTCACCTGTCCGAGGTTGCGCAGGGTCACCCGTCGCACCGCCTCGGGCGAGAGCGAGCCGCTCACCTGCGGCGGCGCCGCGCGCACCGTGGGGCCGTTCGCGCCGCGCCCTGCCAGGCCGCGCCCCGCGCCGGAGCCGTACCCCTGACCCGAGCCCGTACCGGCGCCGTGGCCGATCGTGCCGATGTTGCCGAGGCCGATGGTCCCTTCGCCGGTTCCGCCGCCGCCAACGCCGGTGCCGTCGACGCCGAGGCCGCCGAAGCCGAAGGCGTCGCCCACGGATTCGGTGGTCGTCGTGGGGGCGTTGGCGGCGTCGGGCGCGGGCTCGCTCGCGGCGCTGTCGCCGCCCTGCGCGAGGGTGGTCTCGGTGCTGGGCACGGCGTCGATCACGGCGCCCTGGTCGGTCACCACGGGGCGCTGCGGAATGACCGCCTCGGCGAGCTCGGAGCGAAACGACACGGGCGACCCTGCGACGAGCGAGAGGTGCACGTCGCGCCAGTCTTCGCCCGAGAGGTTCTGCACCACGCCCCAGGCCTGCACCTGCGCGTTGGTGCCGTTGAAGACCAGTCGGTACGAGGGCCGCCAGATGGGGGTCTCGACGGTGTATCCCACGAGGAGGTCGTGGTCGTTGCCGTCGAGGGCGAGGCGCACGGTGCGGCGCTCCTCGGGCTGCGGGGCCCCGTCGGCGGCGCGCGCCTCGGGCATCGGAAAGGCCGCGGCGCGCACCGAGCTCCCGCCGCGCTCCATCACGGCGAGGGTGGCGAGAAAGTCGCCCACCTCGCGCTGCGCGACGCGAAACTGCACCTCGCTCTCGCTCACGTGGCCCTGGC
>CAISKJ010000636.1 GCA_903885885.1 uncultured delta proteobacterium | reverse complement strand
TCGGCGGCGACGAGGAGCTCATGCGCGAGGTGATCGCCATGTTCATCGGCGACGCCCGCGGCATGGTCGACACGATTCGCGCGGCCTCGAAGCAGGGAGACGCGAAGAAGATCGAGAGCAGCGCCCACACGCTCAAGGGCTGCCTCGGCGAGCTGTGCGCGACGAGCGCGCAGGGCCTCGCGCGCGTCGTCGAGCTCGCCGGTCGCGAGGGGCGTCCGGCCGACGCCGCGGCCCGCTTCGACGCCCTCGAGACGTCGGTGAACGGCCTCCTCGCGGCGCTCGAAGCGTTTATGAACAAGGCAGGTGTGTGATGAAGGTTCTCATCGCGGACGACAACGCAATGTCGCGGCTCACCCTCCGGAGCCAGCTTCGTAAATGGGGCTACGAGGTCGTCGAGTCCGTCGACGGAGACGCCGCGTGGGCGATCCTCTCGATGCCCGACTCGCCGCGCCTCGCCATTCTCGACTGGATGATGCCCGGCCTCGACGGCATCGAGCTGTGCCGCCGCGTGCGCGCGCAGGGGCAGGAGCCCTACCTCTACGTGATCCTCCTCACGGGCCGCGAGGGCCGCGACGACGTGGTGGCGGGCCTCGACGCGGGCGCCGACGACTACGTGACCAAGCCCTTCGACGCGCAGGAGCTCCGGGTGCGCTTGCGCGCCGGCGAGCGCATCTGCGCGCTGCAAGAGGAGCTCGTCTCGGCGCGCGAGTCGCTGCGCTACGAGGCCACCCACGACCACCTCACGGGCGCGTGGAACCGCGCGGCCATCCTCGACGTGCTCGAGCGCGAGCGCACCCGCGCGGCCCGCGCCAACACGCCCCTCTGCGTGGCCATGGTCGACTTCGACCACTTCAAGCGCGTCAACGACGTGTACGGCCACCTCGCGGGCGACGCCGTGCTCCGCGACGGCGTGGCGCGCATCTCGGCCTCGCTCCGCACGCGCGACTTCGTGGGCCGCTACGGCGGCGAGGAGTTTCTCGTCGTGATGCCCGGCTGCGACGGCGAGTCGGCGATGAACGCCTGCGAGCGCGTGCGCGCCGCGGTGGCCAACGAGCCCATCTCCCTCGGCGAGCTCCGCATCCGCGCCACCGTGAGCATCGGCGCCGCGGCGTGGGCCGGCACGCACGACTCGTCGGAGCTCGTCGACCGCGCCGACGCCGCGCTCTACCGCGCCAAGCACGCGGGCCGCGACCGCGTCGAGGTCGCGCCCGACACCGCCGCCGACCGCGCGAGCGTCGTCGAGCTGGTGGCCGCCAACCGCTGACGGCCCTCGGCCCTCAGCCGAAGAGCGCGGCGTACCCCTCGGGCCGAAAGCCCACCAGCACCCGATCGCCCGCGATCAACACCGGACGCTTCACGAGCTTGCCGTCGGCCGCGAGGGCCGCGCGCACCGCGTCGTCGCTCATCGCGTCGACCGCGGCCTTGCCGAGCGCCCGGTACGACTGCCCGCTGGTGTTGAGCCATTGGCGCACGGTGAGCCTGCTCGCGGGGATCCACCGCGCGAGCTCGTCGGGCGTCGGGGGCGCCTCGACGATGGGCCTCACGGTGTGCGCCACGCCGCGCTCGGAGAGGTATTTCAGCGCCTTGCGGCACGTGTCGCAGCCCGCGTACGCGAGCACCAGACCGGGGGAGGGGGAGGTCATGACGGTGCGCCGTCACGTAGCAGCGAGGGCGCGCGGGCGCGAAGAGAACGGCGATCAGTACGGGGCGTCGGGGCCCCAGTGGGCGCGCAGAAACTCTCGGCGGCCCGAGTGCTCGTGGTAGCCCTCGTAGCGGTCGGGCGAGGTGCGCCAGAAGTTCTGGTGAAAGTCTTCGGCGACCCAGAACACCGCGGCGTCTTCGACCGTGGTCACGATGCGCTCGTGGAAGCGCCCCGACGCGACGATGGCCTGCAGCGAGCGCTCGGCCGCGGCGCGCTGCGCGGGCGTGTGAACGTAGATCACGCTGCGATACTGGTGCCCGCGGTCGACGAAGGCCTGGTCTTCGTGCACCGGGTCGACGCGGTGCCAGTAGAGGTCGAGGAGCTGCTCGTAGGTGACGGCGCTCGGGTCGAAGAGCACACGAATGGCCTCGGCGTGGCCGGTGCCGTGGTTGCTCACCTGCTCATAGCCCGGGTGCAGCTCGGGGCCGCCCGTGTAGCCCGAGATGGCGTCGCGCACGCCCGCCTGGTGTTCGAACGCGGCCTCCATGCACCAGAAGCAGCCGCCGGCGAAGGTGGCCACCGCGAGGCCCGCGGGCGGATCGCCCGCCTCGACGGTGCCGCCGTGCAGGTCGACCGCGGCGTGCGGTGCAGGCGCAGACGCAGCGGGGAGCGACGACTCGCTGCGCGGCGCGCGCGGCGCCGTCGAGCCGCCGCAGCCCGCGGTGCCGCAGCCGGCGCCGAGCACCGACAGCAGCGAGAGCACGAGCGAGGCGCGAAGGGTGTGACTCATCGTGGCGATTGCCTCCGTGGCGAAGGGGGTCGGTGTGCGACGCACCGCGCCGACTACGCCAACCTTTTGGTGCGGTTACCGCGAGAGGGGTTTTGTGGGCACCTCGGAGGTGTGGTAGGTGCGACGCCCGCAATTCGCTCGCGCCCGCTTCCGTGGCTCGACCCGCGAGTCTGCCGAACGCTGATGGTACGACGATGACCTTCGAAGAACTCCGCGCGCACCCCACCCTCCTGCGCGCCCTCCAAATGCGGGGCTACGAGCAGCCCACGCCCGTGCAGTCGGCCGTGCTCGCCCCCGAGCACGCCGCCCGCGACCTCATGGTGTCGGCCGAGACGGGCTCGGGCAAGACCGTCGCCTTCGGCCTCGCGCTCGCCCCCACGCTGCTCGGTGAAAAGCCCGCGTTCGACGCCCCCAAGCGCCCGCGCGCCCTCGTGCTCGCCCCCACGCGCGAGCTCGCCATGCAGGTGCAGCGCGAGCTCGGGTGGCTCTACCACCACGCCAACATGCGCTCCGTCGCGTGCGTCGGCGGCATGGGCATGCAGCTGCAGCTCAAGCTCCTGCACGACGGCGTGCACCTCGTGGTGGGCACGCCGGGGCGCCTGTGCGACCACATCGAGCGCGGCGCCCTCTCGCTCGACGCCCTCGAGGCCCTCGTCATCGACGAGGCCGACGAGATGCTCGACATGGGCTTCCGCGACGAGCTCGAGCGCATTATCGCCGCGGCGCCGCGCGACCGCCGCACGCTGATGTTCTCGGCCACGCTGCCGCCCGAGATCGCCCGCCTCGCGCGCACCTGGCTCACCGATCCGATGCGCATCACGGCCACGCCGCCGCAGCAGCAGCACCGCGACATCGAGTACCGCGTGCACGTCATCGCCGGGCGCGAGCGCGAGCACGCCGTGGTCAACGTGCTGCGCGCCTCCGAGGCGCAGGGCACCATCGTGTTCTGCACCACGCGCGAGGGCGTCACCCGCCTCGCCGCGAGCCTCTCCGAGCGCGGCTTCGCGTGCGTGGCCATCAGCGGCGAGCTCTCGCAGCCCGAGCGCACGCGCGCGCTGCAGGCGCTGCGCGACGGGCGCGCCAAGGTGCTCGTCGCCACCGACGTCGCCGCGCGCGGCCTCGACCTCCCCGACGTGGGCCTCGTGGTGCAGGCCGACCTCCCCAACGACCCGCAGGCCTTTCAGCACCGCAGCGGTCGCACGGGGCGCGCGGGCCGCAAGGGGGTCTCGGTGCTGCTCGTGCCCGCCGAGCGCAAGCGCGGCGCCGAGCGACTGCTCTTCGACGCCCACATCAAGGCCGTGTGGAGCGACGTGCCCGACGCCGCGGCCATTCGCACCCGCGACGAGGCGCGCCTCGTCGAGTCGCTCACCGCGGGCGACCCCCCGGAAGAAGAAGACCTCGCGCTCGCGCGCCGCGTGCTCGAGAAGGTCTCGCCCGAGCAGCTCGCCGCGCGCCTCGTGGCCCTCGAGCGCCAGAAGCTCCCCGACCCCGAAGACCTCCCGCTCACCGTCGCCGCCGCCGAGGCCGAGGCCCGCTACGCGAACGCCCCGCGCCGCTACGACACGCGCGGCCCGAGCGCCCCCCGCGGCCGCTTCGAGCCCCGCGGCTACGGCGGCGACCGCTACGCCCCCGCGCCCAGCTACGGCGGCGACCGCTTCGCGCCCCCGAGCCGCGACGACCGCGGTCCGCCGCGCGCCGCGCCCGCGGGCGACTCGGCGTGGTTCACCCTCAACGTCGGCCGCACGCAGAACGCCGACCCCAAGTGGATCATCCCCGCCCTGTGCCGCCGCGGCGGCATCACCAAGAGCGACATCGGGGCCATTCGGGTGAGCGAGCACGAGACGCGCTTCGAGATCCTCGGCCGCGCCGCGCAGAGCTTCGAAGAGCTCGCGCAGCGCCCCGACCGGCAAGACCCGCGGCTCCAGATCGAGCGGAGCGCGGCCGCGCCGCGTCCGGGCCCCCCCTCCGGCGGCTACGGCCGCGAGCCCGGCCACTTCGGCCCGCCCGGCAAGCGCGGCAAGTAGCGCGCTAGGCCGCGCGCAGCACCACGGCGGTGATGTTGTCGCGGCTGCCGTTCTCGTACGCCTCGTTCACCAGCACCTCGCACGCGTCGCCCACCGCCCTCGTCGCCAGCACCTCGCGCATGCGCGCCTCGCTCACGCCCTCGGTGAGCCCGTCGGTGCAGAGCAGCAGCACGTCGCCCGCGCGCAGGGCCTCGGCCACCACGTCGGGGCCCTTCTTCGTGAGCATCCCGAGCGCGCGCGTGATCACGTTGGCGTGCGGAAAGCGCTCGCGCGGCGGCACCGCGGCGCCGATGGCCTTCATCTCTTCGTAGAGCGAGTGGTCGCGCGTAAGCTGCGTGAGGACGCCGTCGCGCAAGCGGTACACGCGGCTGTCGCCGACGTGCCCCACGATGGCCGTCGCGTCGCGCACCACCACCGCGGCCACCGTGGAGCCCATCGACGCGAGGCGCCCGCGCTTGTGCGCCACGATCTCGGCGTCGGCCATGCGAATGGCGACGGCGAGCATGTTCTCGGCGAGCCCGAGGCGCGGGTCGATGCCGAAGGGCCACGTGGTGTCGTCGTCGCGGGCGTTGCGGGCGAAGAAGCCGCGCATGGTCTTCACCGCGAGGGCGCTCGCCACCTCGCCGCCCTCGTAGCCGCCCATGCCGTCGGCCACCACGTAGAGCCCGATGTCGGGCTCGGCGCACAGGGCGTCTTCGTTGTTGCCACGGCGGCCCGTAAACGTGCGGGCCGCGCACTCGATCGCACTGGAGAGGTTGTCGCGCATGGCCCCCCACGGTGCGCGCCCCGTGCCGCGAAAAACACCGTGATTGGAGGGCGTCGGTGGGGTGTCGAGGCCCCGGCGGGGCGGCGGGCCTGGGGTGCGCTCACCCCAGCGGGCGGCTCAGCGTCGGCCCGCCTGGCGGGCGCGCGCGGGGGCGCTCCCGTCGTGGGGGCCGCGCCACTCGGGGGGCAGCTCGAGGAGGCCGTCGGAGTTGAGCGCGTCGTAGAAGGCGTCGCACATGACGCCGCAGACGACCGAGAAGACGCGCGGGTCGGCGATGAAGTCGAGGGTCTCGATGTGGAAGAGGTGCGACGCCTCTTCCATGGCCTCGAGGCGATCGACCAGGGGCTCTTGCACCCCCATCACCATGCGCTCGAGAAAGCTCTTCTCGAAGACCTCGCGGAAGCGCTGAAACAGCCGCGCGGGAATGCGCGGGATGCCCGTGTCGCCCGCCGCGCCGGCGCCCGAGGCGAGCACCACGTCGGCCGCGAACTGCTTGAGGTCGCCGCGGAAGCGCTCGGTGAGAAACTCGGTGAACACCTCGATCACCACCGGGAGCAGCTTCTCGAGCTCGGGGGCCTTGCGCGCGAGGAGCGACACCTGGAGCTCCTTCTCGAGGCGCGACAGGCGATCGAGGGCCTCGTTGTAGAGCTCCTCCGAGTCGTAGTTGAGCGTCTGGAGGTCTTCGACGATCTGCGCCTTGTTGCGCGCGACGGCGTAGTACACCGCCTGCTCGGGGAGGGAGATCACGCGCGAGGCCAGCTCGTCGGGCGTCGCGTTGTGGCCCAGCGCGGCCTCAAAGAAGAGCGTGGTGATGCGCCGCGACAGGGTGTCGAGCTTCATCCGCAGGAAGGTGCCGCGGCGCACGTCGAGGAGCCCCTCGAGGCGCACCCGCAGCGCGTACGCGAGCTCG
>CAISKJ010000635.1 GCA_903885885.1 uncultured delta proteobacterium | reverse complement strand
GTCGAGGTCGGTGCCGTCGAGGGGAAAGAGCTCGGCGAGGACGCCCCGCGCGAGGGCCAACGCCGCGCGGTTCACGGCCCCGCCGTCGGCCTCGGACTCGTCGTCGGGGGCGAGCGCGAAGGTGGCGCGGGGCTTCGGGCCCGCCGTGCGACCGCGGGCGAGGGCGAAGCCCGCCGCGGGCAGGTGCGTCTCGAGGTAGAGCTGCAGCGAGCGGCGCGAAAGGGCCAGCGCGGGGAGCGCCGCGAGGTCTTCGTAGGTGTGCACGCCCCCGCGGAGCGTCTCGACGAGGAGCTTGAGCTTGCGGGGGTCGGGGCGCGGCCCGCCGTCGGCCTCTCCCTGCGCCTTCGGCTTCATCGGGCTACAGCACGTTGGAGATCGTGACCACGAGGCCCAGCGCCGCCAGCGTGAGCGTGGTGGCCACGACGCCCAGCATCACGAAGGGCCGGTGGTCGATCACGTGCGAGGTCTCGGTGCCCATGCGCTTCATGAACGTAGCGGGGCACTCGACGGGGCAGTGGCCCTCTTCGATGTTCTGCAGGCGGTCGATCATCTCGGTGACCGAGCGGTAGCGCTGCGTAGGGTCCTTCGAAACGCCGTGGCGAATGAAGTGCCCGAGGTCGGCGGGCACCGACGGCTGGTGCTTGCTCTCGATCGACGAGGCGAAGGGCACCGGCTCGCTCATGACGCCCGCCACGCAGGCCGTCACCGAGTCTTTCTTCGCGAGGTAGTGCTCGAGCGTGAGGAGCTCGTGCAGCATCACGCACAGCGAGTAGATGTCGCTGCGCTCGTCGAGGCCTTCGTTGTCGCCGCGGGCCTGCTCGGGCGACATGTACGCCGGCGTGCCCAGCAGCGAGCCCGCCACGGTGCGCATGCGCGCCTCGCGGGGGCCGTCGTTCGCCCGACGATCGGTGAGCGTCTTGGCCGTGTCGGTGACGGGAAACTTCGCCTCGTCGGCGTGGATGCGCCGCGCGAGCCCCCAGTCCATCACGAGCACCTCACCATAACGGCCCACCATCACGTTGGCGGGCTTGATGTCACGGTGGATCACGCCCCGCGCGTGGGCGTACTGCACCCCGCGGAGCACCTGGCGAAAGATCTCGACGCGGCGCTCGACGGTGTACCGCGCGTGGTACTCGCGGTCGCCCTCCATGAGCTTGTCGACGATGTGCTCGAGGGTCTCGCCCTCGACGTACTTCATCACGTAGTAGTACCGACCGTCGGGGTCGATGCCCACGTCGTGAATGGGCACGATGTTGGGGTGATCGAGCGCGCCCAGCACGCGGATCTCTTCGACGAAGCGCGCCACGATGCCCGGGTCGTCAAACTCGGGGAGCAGGCGCTTGATGGCCACCGGCCGGTCGATGTCGTTGTCGCGCGCGAGGAGCACCTCGCCCACACCCCCGCGGCCCAGCACGTTGGCCGACTCGAAGCGCTCGCGCGTGGAGCTCACGAGCTGCGGCATGTCGCCCGTCACCTCGACCCGCGGCAGCACCGTGGTGCGCACCACCGAGGCGACCGTCGAGGGCGGCGGAGCGATCACGGCCGAGGGGCGGCCGGTCGCGCGTGAGGTGTCGAGCAGCGTTGCATCATCCACAGAGTTCTCTCTCTCTTTCTCTTCGCTCAGCCGCCGGCGTAGAGGGTGATGTCCGTCGCCGCGGCGAACGACATGCGATACGCCTCGTCCCAGCTGGGGTGGCGCACCAGCACGTGGCCGTCGGAGAGGAGCGTCTGCTTCCAGTCGCGGCGGTGCGCGCCGGGGCGCAGGAGCTTGTCTTCGACAACCCAGCGACCGCAGTCTCTCTTCCACGCGTTGAGGCCCTCGATGCGGGTGATTCGCCCCTGGCCCAGCGCGCGCTTGAACACGATGCCCGCGTTGTACTTTCGCTCCGTGGGCCCCTCGAAGCGGCCGTGCACGGCCACGCGCGCCCACTCGCGAAACAGGTCGATGTCCGACGTGTAGTTCATCTGGTCGACGAGGCACGCGCCGCCGGGGCGGCACCCGATCTCGCCGAACACGGCCTCGCCCTTGGGGGTGAGAAACCACTCCATGTGCGTGAAGCCGTCGCCCATGCCGAGCGCGCCGAGCACGTTGCGCGCGAGCTCGACGCCGGGCTTGAGCCGCGCCTGGTACATGTCTCGCACCGTGATGATCACCGGCGAGATCCACTCGTTGCTGCGCGCCTCGAGGGGCTTCGGCAGGTACGACGCGATGTTCTCGTACGCGGGCTTGCCCGCGATGCACACCGTGTCGAAGGTAAACTCCTCGCCGGTGATGTACTCCTCGCAGCTCGCCTCGGTGACGCCGTGCATCTTGGCCAGGGCGGCCTCGAGCTCGCGCGCGCTCTCGACCTTGTAGGTGTCGGCGCTCCCGGCGCCCGCGATGGGCTTGATCACCATCGGGTACCCGATGCGCTCGGCGGCCTCGCGGGCCTCGCCGTCGTTGCGCACGCGCTCCGAGCGCGGCACGCGCAGCCCCGCGGCCTTCACGCGCTCTTTCATGAGCTGCTTGTCGCGGAAGCCCCGCACCGTATCCACCGACATGCCCGGCACGCCCCAGCGCTCGCGGATCTTCGCGGCGAGGATCACCAGCGGCTCCCAGTTGGCGAGCACCTTGTCGACGGTGCGCCCGCGCATCCACCGGGTGACGCGCTCGAGCACGTCGTCTTCGTCCATGATGCGAGGCACCTGGAGCCAGTCGCGGAGGTGGGGCTTGAGCGACGCCGGCAGCGCCGACGCGGGCTGGTCGCCCACGCCGTAGACCTCGGCGCCCACCTCGGCGAGGCCGCGGGTATACTGCTGCATTTCGGGGGGATACGACGGAGACAGAAACACTACGCGCATGGCGGCGGAAGCTATCACATCCGTCGTTGACGGACGCAGCGCGCGTCAACGATCCTGCGGCCACCACCGATGCCCAGGAACGTCATCTTCGTCGCGCCCTTTCCCCTCGAGACCACCCTGCGCTTCGTGCGCGCCGTCGCGAAGCTCGACGACGTGCGCCTGCTGGGCATCGTGCACGAGGCGCCGCACGGCGACGACGCGCGGCTCTTTCACGACATCGTGCGCGTGAGCGACCCGCTCTCGGCGAAGGACATCGCCGACGCCACCGACCTCCTTCAGCGTCGCCACGGGCGCGCGCACCGGCTCTTGAGCATCCTCGAGGCCATTCAGGTGCAGGTGGCCGAGGCGCGCGCGCGCTTCCGCATCGAGGGCACCGACCCGCGCACGGCCGACCTCTTCCGCGATAAGTCTCGCATGAAGGCCGCGCTCACCGCGGCGGGGCTCCCGGTGGCGCGCAACAAGCTCATCACGTCGTGGCGCGACGCCGAGGCGTTCGCGGCCGAGGCGGGCTTCCCGATGGTGCTCAAGCCCCCGGCGGGCATGGGCGCCAAGGCGACCTTCCGCGTGCGCGACGCGGGCGAGTTTCGCCGCGCCCTCGAAGGGATGCACGTGAGCCCCGAGCGCCCCGTGCTCGCCGAGGAGTTTCTGCACGGCGAAGAGTTCAGCTTCGAGACCATGACCATCGACGGCAACGTGCGCGCCCACTCGATCTCGCGGTATCTCCCGCCGTGCCTCGAGGCGCTCGAAAACCCCTGGATCCAATGGGCCTGCGTGCTCCCGAGGGACATCTCGGGGCCCGCCTACGACGGCGCGCGCGCGATGGGTGTGGGCGCGGTGAAGGCCCTCGGCCTCGACACCGGGATGACCCACATGGAGTGGTTTCGCCGCCGCGACGGCAGCCTCGCCATCGGCGAGATCGCGCAGCGCCCGCCGGGCGCCAACATCACCCGCATGACGGGCCTCGCGCACGACATCGACCCGTACCGGGCGTGGGCGCGGGCCGTGGTCGACGGCGTCTTCGAAGGCCCGTGGGACCGCAAGTACGCCGTCGGTTGCGCGTTTCTGCGCGGCATGGGCGAAGGCCGCGTGGCCTCGGTCACGGGCGTCCACGAGACGCACGAGGCCATCGGGCGCTGGGTGGTCGAGGCGAAGCTCCCGACGATCGGCGCGCCCAAGAGCGACAGCTACGAGGGCGACGGCTACGTGATCGTGCGCGACGCGAGCACCGACGTGGTGCAGAAGGTGATCGCCAGGGTCATCGAGACGGTGCGCGTGCAGTACGCGTAGCGGGGCTCAGAGCGCCGCGCGGTCGACGTCGAAGAGCGAGAGCGTCGTCGACGCGTCGCGAGCCTTGACACCGGGCCGTCGGCGACGTTTGTGTGTAGCCGTCTCGCGGGGACAGCATCGCTCCAGAGACGTGGAGTGCCATCGTGACCGATCCGCTGCCGAAGGTTCGCTACGCGTTCACCTCGCCGGGAGAGCCCACGCACCGCTGGAAGGTGGTGCGCGCGCACCTGCGCGAGGCCCTCTCGGAGCCCTACGCGGCCGTCGTCGACCTGGCCCACGAAGACCTCGCCGTCGACCCCGACGCGCTCCTCGGCGAGGGCTGCGAGCTCGTGCTGCGCCGCCACACCCACGCGCGGCGCCTCTGCGGCGTGGTGCATCGCGTCGAGCACCTGGGAGTTCGTCAGGGGCACCTCGTGGCCCGCGTGCACGTCGCGCCCGCCCTCGCGGCCCTCGGGCAACGCCTGGATTCGTACGTGTTTCAAGACGTCACGGTGCCGCAGATTCTCGCCGTCGTGCTCGCCGAGGGCCTCGCGCCCTTCACGCGCGAGTACGACCTCGCCGGCCTCACGCGCGACTACCCGAAGCGCGAGTACTGCGTGCAGTACCGCGAGAGCGACCTCGAGTTCGTGCAGCGGCTCATGGCCGAAGAGGGGATCTTCTATTACTTCGACCACGCGGGCTCGGCCGAGAAGCTCATGCTCGTGGACCACAACGACGCGCTCGTGGCCCTCGAGACGATGGACGGCTGCCCCGTGGGCATCGCGGGCCCCGAAGGGGGCACCGCCCCGGCCGAGACCGTGCGGCACTTCGAACTGCTGAACCAGACGCAGACCACGAGCGTGTGGGTGCGCGACTTCGACTGGACGCAGCCGCGCCTGGGCATTCCCGGCAAGGGGCTCTCGGGCGAGGCGCGCGGCACCGACCTGCGACGCCGCGACCGCGAGAGCTACGAGTACCCCGCGCCGCTCACCATCGGCGACTACGACGCGGGCTCGATGCAGTACACCGCCCACGACCACGCCGCGCAGGCGACGCTCCGCAAGGAGCTGCACGCGTCGCGCGAGCGGCGCTTCAAGGGCGACGGCTACGTGACCACCTTCGCGCCCGGCGGCACCTTCAAGGTGGCGGGGCACCGTGATTTCGAGGTCGAGGCGCCGCGCTACATGCTCACCGCGGTAGAGCACCTGTGCCACGCGCCCGAGGAGCTCACGCCCGACGTGACCTCGGCCGAGCAGCAGGGCGAGCGGTATCACAACACCTTCGAGTGCCTCGCCCTCGACGTGCCCTTTCGGCCCTCGCGCGCCGTGCGCAACCCTCGCATCGCAGGGGCGCAGACGGCCACCGTGGTGGGCCCCTCGGGCGAGGAGATCTACACAGACGAGCACGGGCGCATCAAGGTGCAGTTTCACTGGGACCGCTTCGGCGCGCGCGACGAGAGCAGCTCATGCTGGGTGCGCGTGTCGCAGAACTGGGCCGGCGCGGGGTGGGGCTTCGTGTTCATTCCGCGCATCGGGATGGAGGTGGTGGTCACCTTTCTCGAGGGCAACCCCGACCGGCCCCTCGTGACGGGCTGCGTCTACAACGGCGAGAACCGCCCGCCCTACACGCTCCCCGACGAGAAGACCAGGAGCACCCTGAAGACCAACAGCTCGCCCACGAGCGGCGGCTACAACGAGCTGCGCTTCGAAGACCTCGCGGGCTCCGAGGAGATCTATCTGCAAGCGCAGAAGGACTTCAACGAGCTGGTGAAGCACAACCACGCGACCACGGTGAACTGCAACCAGTCGAACACCGTGCACGGCCAGCAGACCGAGACGGTCGATGGCAACAAGACCATCACCGTGCACCACAACCGCACGACCACCATCGACGGCAACGACGTGCTCCACGTGAAGGGCATGCGCACCGTCGTGGTCGATGGAGAGGGCGATGGCGGCGACACGCCGCCGCCCGAGCCCGGCGCGGGCCTCAAGGTGACGGGCACCTACACCGTCGAGGCCACCACGAAGATGCGGCTCTTCGTGGGCGGGAGTTCCATCGAGATTCTGCCCGGGTCGATCACGCTCACGGCGGGCGACGGCGCGGTGCTGCGCCTCGACGACAAGGCGCACCTGTACGCCGCGGGCGGCGCCGCGGTGCTGCTCACGGCCGACGCGTTCATGACCTCGAACGACAGCAGCGGGCTGCTGCTCACGGCCGACGCCAACCTGGGCGCGAGCACCGGCGCCACGCTGCTGCTCACGGCCGAGGCCAACCTACACGCGCAGGGCGGCGGCGACCTCACGCTCAACGCCGACGCCGACCTCGGCGGCGGCACCGTAACGGTGCACGGGAGCGGCGCCTCGGTGGTGCTCGACTCCAGCGCCACGGTGACGGGCTCGGAGGTGAAGCTCAATGCCTGACCCCGCGGAGCGCCGCGCGCGGGCGGGCGGCCGTCGGGGGTTGCCACTGTGGCAGCTGACGCTCATCGAAGCGGGGCTCGCGCTCGCGGTGGCGCTCCTCGCGGCGAGCGAGTGGCGTGCGCGCTCCGACGCCGCGGCCCGCGCGCGCTGGCCCGCGTCGACCGCGACGGTCACGGCGGTCGCGACGCGCAACCTCGCGCGCGGCACCGAGACCGTGCTCCGCGCGCGGCATGAGGTCGGCGGGCGCGGCTACGACGGTTCGCTGCGCTGGGGACCCAACGCGTGGCGCGATGGGCAGTGGGGCGCACCCCCCGACACGCCCGCGGTAGGGGCCACCCTGGTTGTGCGCTACAACCCTGCGCAGCCCGACGAGCTCGCGCGCGCGGCGACCGGGGCCGAACCCTCGTGGCTCAACGTGACGGTGGTGCTCGCGGCGGTGCTCGTCGCGATCGGAGCGGCGGCGGCGTGGGCGCTCCCGCGGCGTTGACGGGCGTCGCGAGGGCTGCGCACACTCGCGGGCTCTCGCACTGAGAAATACGGCAAAATCGACACGATGGCACGCACGACCAAAGCCCTCACGAAGCGACGGAGCGGACCCCGCGCGCAGACCCTCCCGCTGGGCGGCGCGCACGCGCTCGAGGTGGTGGCCGGCGTCGGGTGCGCGCGCGTTCGCGTGCTGTCGTCGGGCCAGGACGCGGGGCTCGAGCTCGAGATCGTGATCACCGAGCGCGGCCCCACGCTGCGCGTGCGGGCGGCGGCGCTGGAGTTCGAAACGCCCGGTGACGTAGGCGTTCGGTGCAGGCGCTTCGCTGTCGAGGCGAGCGAGTCGGTGACGCTCACCGCGGGCGCCGAGGCGCGCGTCGAGGCCGACGCGGTGACGCTCGAGGCGCGCAAGGGCATGGCGAAGATTCGCGCCAACGACGACGTGCAGCTCATGGGCGAGCAGGTGCTGCTCAACTGCGAGCGGCAGGCGCCGATGCCGTCGTGGGTGCAGACGCTCGACGCGCCCGCGCTCCTGCCGACGGGGCCTTCGTGCGGCGACGCGTCGCTCCTCGCGGCGCTGGTGGGCGACGGGTCGACGACGCGATGAGGCTCGTGAACGAGACGGGCTTTCCCGCAGTGCTTCAGTATGCCGACTTCGACACCGACGACCGCTACGCCGTCATCATCTGGAAGGTCACGTACAGGCTGTTTCCCGGCGGCGGCGTCGACTTCGCCGACGACCCGATGCCTTTGCACGGCGACCCCCTCGCGACGCCCTACGGCACCTTTCACGGCGACATTTTTCTCCGCAAGCAGGGGGCCGACCTCTGCGTGCTCGGGCGCCTCTACCGCAGCAAACCCGTGACGCAGACCGCGGTGAGCGTTCGCTGCGGCGACTTCGAACACGCCCTGCGCGTGACGGGTGATCGCGTGTGGGCGCCGACCGCCGACGGGGGCCTCGCGCCCACCGCGCCGCTGCCCTTCACCGAGATGGAGCTGGGGTACAGCCGCGCCTTCGGCGGCGTGGCGAGGTACCTCGGCGCCGAGGCCGCGCACCCCGACAACCCCGACGGCCGCGGGTACTCGCTCGAACGCGCTGACGCCGAGGGCAAGGCGCTGCCCAACCTCGAGCCCGCGCGGGGGCCCTTCGTGGCCGCGTGGGACGACGCGCCGACGCCCGTCGCGTGGGGCCCCTACCCGATGCAGTGGGGCCTGCGCGCGCGCGAAGCGGTGACGGTGAACGCCGAGGCAGGCGCGCTCGAGCGCGTGTCTCCGTCGGTGTACAACAACGCGCACCCCGAGCTCGTGCTGCCCGCGATCGCGCCGGGCGCGCCGGTGGTGCTCACGGGCGTGTACGACGAGCCCTTCGGCTTCGCGGTGCCGCGGGTCACGGCGCGCGCGGCGGTGCAGGTGGGGGCCGAGACCTTCACGGTGCCCACGCGCATCGACGGGGTGCACGTGTGGCTCGACGCGGCCCGCGTGGTGGTCACGCAGCGGGCAAACTTTCGCTACGTCGCGCGGCCCAAAGAGGTACGCGTCGCGACGCTCACCATGGTTACCGAATAGGGAGCAACGCGATGCCCGGCGTCGGCATGAAGTGCCTCAACACCATTCAGCCCATCTTCGGGGTTGATTACCACAAGACCATTCCCCCGCCGCCGCCGGCGCCGCCGCCCTTCGCGCCGCACGTGGTCGTGTGGGGCGTGGGGTGGAGCCAGAAGACCGGCTTCAGGTGGGCCGTGGGCAACAGCAAGGCCGCCTCGCCCGAGAGCGGCTGCAAGAAGCCCGTGCAGGCCTGCATGGGCTATGGCGTCGGGCGCGCGCACGACGCGGGCCCGCACCTGGGGCACATCTGGCCCAACATTCTGCTCCCGTTCATTATTCTGGGGTCGGGCAGCAAGTCGGAGTTCGCCTCGGGCACGGTCTCGCTGCCGACGGGCAATTTTGCGATCGCGGTGGCCTACGCGGTCAACCTCAACCTCGACTGCCAGGACTTTCCCATCCCTCCGCTCCCCTCGGGCGTGGTGATGGCGATGCTGTGCAGCGTGAAGGCGGGCTTCACCCTCGGCGATTTTCTGGGCGGCCTCTTCTCGATGATCATCGACATCGCCATCACGTGGCTCGCGGGCCTGGTGATGGCGGGCGTCGGCGCGGCCTTTCGCGGCGCCGCGGGCGCGGTGCGCGCGGCCTTCTTCGGCGCCGGCGCGCGGGGCGTGCTGGGCGCCTTCGGGCGGGGCTTCTCGCGGGGCTTCGTGCAGGCCTTCGCGGGCGCCTCGCCGCGCGCGCTGCTCTCGTCGCTCGCGCCGCGCGCCTTCGCGTCGGCCTTCGGCCGCGCGGCCCTCACGCCCGTGACGCGCGCCCTCCTCTCGAACTTTCCGTACATCATGGGACCCATCGGCTCGGCCATCGGCATCTACGGCGTGGGGAGCCCGCTGGGGTACTCGTCGCCCAACTCGGCCTACGGTCGCGCGTCGTCGGCGCACGACCCCAACGCGTGGGCCAACGGGCTCGGCCACAGCGCTGCGGGCGAGTCGCCCGAGAGCACGGCGCCCCGATGAGCGACGCGCGCCTCTCCGTGGTGGTCACGTCGCCCGACCCCGACGCGCGCTGGAGCGTGAGCGTGGTGGCCAAGCGCACCTACGCGGTGGTCGACGGTCAGCTCGTCGAGGCCGCCGAGCAGGTGGCGCTCGTCGAGGGGCCGCGGCTCTCCGACGACGGCGTTCTGCTGCTCGACGACTCGGACCTGATGCTGCGGCGGCCGATGGTCGACGTGGTGGTGAAGGGCCACGCGTACCCGCACGAGGGCGACCGCCAGACGCGCGCGACGGTGCGCGTGGGCGCCCTCCGACGGCAGCTTCAGGTGTACGGCGATCGGTGCCTCGAGCTCGATCACCAGGGCGCCGCGCGCTTCACGCCGCCCGAGCGCTTCGAGAAAGTTTCGCTCGGGTGGGAGAGCGCGTACGGCGGCTACGACGCCGCGGCCCTCGAGGCCTACGGCGACCCGAGCGAGGCGCTGCGACGCGAGGGGCGCATGCCCACGGGGCCCGCGTTCGGGCTCTACGCGTACCCGCGAAACCCCGCGGGCAAAGGCTATCTCGTCGAGCTGAGCGCGCGCGCGGCGGAGCTGTGTCGGCTGCCCAACCTCGAGGAGCCGGGGCACCTGCTCACGCCCGAGCGCATGGTGTACGGCAACTCGCTCGCGTGGCCCGAGGGGCCGCCGCCGGCGTCGACGATGTGGCTGCCGTACGCGTTCTTCCCGCGCATGACGCTGCTTGGGTTTCCGCCGCCGTGGTTCGACGACGAGCGCTTTCAACCCGCTGATTTCTGGGAGGTGCGCGCGGGCCTGCTCGCGCCGCGCGCGCTCGACGTGACCACGCACATCGCGGCCCTCCACGACCTCCGCGGCGCGCAGGGCTCGGCGCCGGGGATGCGCGTCGCGGCCGTGCAGCCCGGCGACCTCGTCGAGCTCACGAACGTGCACCCGCGCTTCGGTCAGTGGGGCT
>CAISKJ010000634.1 GCA_903885885.1 uncultured delta proteobacterium | reverse complement strand
TCGCGTTCGCGTCGCAGCGCGACCCCGCGGCGGCGCCCGGCGACCCGCGCGCGATCACGCCGACGGCGCTCGGCGCGCTGCTCGACGCGCTGGTGCGCCGCGACCCGTCGGCGCGCGAGGCCGCGGTCATCGACAGGCTCGCGGCCCTGCGCAGGCAGATCGACGCGCTCGACGCCGAGCTCCTCGCGACGCTCGCGGCGCGCATGGCCGTGGTGACCGCGATCGGCGAGCACAAGGTGGCCCACAACCTCACCGCGCTGCAGCTCGACCGGTGGAGCGCCCTCTTGCGCGACCGCGTCGACGCGGGGCGCCGCGTCGACCTCGACGAAGGCTTCGTGCGCGCGCTGTTTCAGGTGATTCACGCGGCGTCGCTCGAGCGTCAGACCGCGCGCATGGGGCGCGCCGACGACGGCCCCGTAGACGTCGCCGCTCAGGGTGATACGAAGCGCGGGTGACCGACACCGCCCGACGCTCGCTCCTCGTTCACCAGGTCCCCGACGAGGCCTGGCCCACCCGCGACGAGGCCGCGCGATCGCGGCTCTTCTCTCCGCTCGCGCTCACGGCCCACTGCACCCTCGCCACGCGCACCTGGGTGCCCGCCATGGTGCCCTGGCGCGCCACCGACGACGGCCACGTCACGCAAGACGTCATCGACTGGTACGGCCGCTTCGCCGACGGTCGACCGGGCGCCCTCGTGGTCGAGGCCACGGGCATTCGCGACGTGCCCAGCGGCCCGCTGCTTCGCGTGGGGCACGCGCGCTTCGTCGACGGCCTGCGGCGCCTCGCCGACGCCGTGCGCGCGCGCAGCCACGGTGAAACAAGGGTGTTTCTGCAGGTGCTCGACTTCCTCGCGATCAAGCGCAGGCCCGAGCCCGCGAAGTTCTTCGCGCGCTTTCTCGCCGTGACCGACGGCCACCGCGAGGCGCTCTGCGCGCTCACCGGCGACGCGCGATGGCGCACCGCCGACGAGGGCGCCGTGCGCGCGCGCCTCGCCTCGTCGAGCGACGCCGAGGCCGCGCAGGCGCTCACCGCGCGCGAGCTCGACGACCTGCGCCGGGGCTACCGCGAGCGCGTCACCGACACGCACCTCGACCACGTGCGAGACCTTCCGCGCGCGCTCCCCGCGCTCTTCGCCGAGGCGTCGCGGCGCGCCGAAGCGGCCGGCTTCGACGGCGTCGAGCTCCACTACGCGCACGCCTACACCATGGCGTCGTTTCTCTCGGCCACCAACGACCGCAGCGACGGCTACGGCGGCTCGCGCGCGGGGCGTTTGCGGCTGCCGCTCGAGGTGTTCGCCGCGGTGCGCGAGGCCGTGTCGCCGCGCTTCGTGGTGGGCTGCCGCTTCCTCGGCGACGAGGTCATCGACGGCGGCTCCCGCGTCGACGACGCCACGGAGTACGGCGTCGCCTTCGCACGCGCGGGCATGGACTTTCTCTCGCTCTCGAAGGGCGGTCGCTTCGAAGACGCGAAGGCCCCGAAGGTGGGCGAGGCGGCGTACCCGTACACCGGTCCGAGCGGTCACGAGTGCATGCCGACGGTGCGCTCCGACGCGCGGGGACCGTTCGGGCGCAACCTGCACCTCGCCCGCGCGGTGCGCGACGCGGTGCGCATCGCGGGCTTCGAGACCCCCGTGGTGGCGGCGGGCGGCATCACGAGCTTCAGCCTCGCGGAGCGGGCCCTCGCAGCGGGCGACGCCGACCTCATCGCGGCCGCGCGGCAGAGCCTCGCCGACCCCGACTGGTGGCGCAAGGTGCGCGAGGGCCGCGGCGCCGAGGTGCGTCGTTGCAAGCTCACGAACTACTGCGAGGCGCTCGATCAGCACCACAAGCAGGTCACGTGTCAGCTCTGGGATCGCATCGCGGTCGAGGGCGAAGAGCCCGCGACGGTGCCGCGCTCGCACGACGGTCGCCGCAGGCTCACGGCGCCCGCGTGGACGCTCAAGGGTTGAGGCAGCTCGCGAACGCCATGGTCTCGCTGGGGCACCCCGTGATGCTCGCGCGCCCCGACGCGCTGCACGTGAAGGTGGCCGACGCCGCGCACTGGAGCACCGCGCGCATCTGCGCGCCGCAGGGCCCCGCGAGGAGGGTGTCGCACTGCGACGCGCAGTCGGCCGTCGGCATCGGGCACGTGGCGTTGCCGCGCGCGCACACGCCCGCGCAGGTGGCGGCGCTCGGCGGCTGCTGCGTGGGCGGCGGCGCGGGCGGGTTGCGCACGCAGGCCTCGAGCGCGATCTGTTGCATCGCGCAGCTCGGCGTGGTGGCGGCGCCGCTGCCGTCGCACACGACCGCGGCCGAGGCGCGACAGCTCTTGTAGAGCGAGAGGAGGTCGGCGCAGGCCGTGGGCACCGCCGCGCCCTCGCTGAGGCACGTCGACTCGCACGCCGTCGCCGACTCCGTGCACATGCCCGTCGCGAGGTGGGTGCAGATCGACGCGCACGAGGCGCCGGAGGAGGTGCCGCCGCCGCCACCGGTGGGGCCGCAGTGCGCGCTCAGCGCGAGCGCGACGAGCAACGCGTAGACCGATCGAGGCGCAGTGTTTCGCATCGGCGCGAAGGTATCACGGCGACGCACCGGCGCTGGGCTACTCGCAGGGGCCGTTGGCGGCGCGGCCCGTGGGGTCGGGCACCACGCCGACGCCGGTGCGAACGAACGAGTCGGCGAAGCACGAGTACTGGTACTTCACCGCGTCGAGCTGGGTGTAGAGCGCGTGCGGGTCGTACACGCCGTCGCCCTCGTACTGCACCACCACGCCCGTGTACGGGGTGCTCATGGCGCCGCCCATGCGGTTGTTGCGCACGGGGTACGGCACGAGGCCCGAGAGGCCTGCGAGGTTGAGCGCCGGCTGCATCGTGGGCCACACCTGCGCGCCCGCCTGCGTGTGGCCGTACGCGAGGGCCACGGCGTCGAACACGACCGTCGGAAAGTACGAGTCGCCGCGCCCGACGGGCTCGTAGATGGGCCGCACGGGGTGTGTGGGCAGCGGGTCGCGCGCGATGCGGGGCATGTACACCAGGGGCTCGGCGGGCTCCCACGCGGTCTCGAGGAGCGTGAGCGCCGGGTGCATGAACGACAGCGTGACCTGCGTGCCGAG
>CAISKJ010000633.1 GCA_903885885.1 uncultured delta proteobacterium | reverse complement strand
GCCGCGCTTGGACTTCGCGCGCTTGGATCGAGCGTCATTCGGAGCAGTAGAGCTCTAAATTGAGCGAGATGCATCCTCAAACGCCTGGAATTCAGCACGCTCGACGAAATGAGAGCAACGATGAGGCGGAGCGAGGGCAGGACTGTGCGAGTTGTGGGCGTGCGTGCTGGCTGTCGAGGCTCGCAGCTGCCCTTGCGCTGCAAGGGCTTGCGCGGTGTCTCCCACGGGGCGCTCCGTCCATCGGTGACGATTCGCCGAGGTCGATGGACGCCCACATGGAAGCCCTTGCAGCGCAAGGGCAGCCCACGGCCCCCCGCGATACGACCCCTGCGCTTCCGACTCGCGCAGTCCTGCCCTCGCTCCGCGGGGGCAGTGACGCGCGGCAGCGCGGGTGGGGGCCTCAGGTCGGGCGCAGGCGGTAGATGAGCGTGAGGATGAGCCCCGTCCACGCGATGAGCGTGAGCACGAAGGGCACGTCGCGGAGCATCGCGTCGGTGGGCGACTCGCCGCTCTCGGAGTCGAGCAGCTTCACAAAGCGCGCGATGGCCAGGAGCACGAAGGGCGTGGTGGTCCAGAGGTAACGCTCGGCGAAGGCGAGCTGCGGCGGCGGGTCGAGCGTCCACGCGAGGTAGACGACCACCGTGGCGAACGCGGTGGTCCACAGGGTGACCTTGAGCGTGCGCGGCGAGTACGATTTGAGCGCGTCGCGGGCCTTCGAAGCGTTGACGCGGAGCTCGTGGTAGCGCTTTCCAAACCCGAGAAAGAGTGCCAGAAAGGCCGTGCAGCCGAGGAGATAGAGCGAAGGGCTCACCAGGTGCGACGGGGTCGAGACCGCGTAGCAACCCGCCACCACGCGCAGCACGAAGCCCGCCGCGATCAGCACCACGTCGAGGTAGGCGACTTGTTTGAAGCGAAACGGGCGGAGCGAGTACGCGAGGTCTTTGAGCAGGTACGCCAGGGCGGCGGCGGCCACGCGCAGGTCGAGCCACGCGGTGCCCGCCAGCGACAGCGCGATGAGCACCGCCGCGGCCGCCTTGGCCGCGGGCACCGGCACCTGCCCCGACGCGATGGGGCGGTTGCGCTTCGTGGGGTGGTTTCGATCATCCTCCACGTCGACCAGGTCGTTGATGGTGTAGATCGCACCGGCCAGCATTGAGAACCCGACGAACGCCAGAAGCGCGCGGAGCAGCACCTGCTCTTGAAACAGGTCTTTCGCGAACACGACCGGCGCGAGGACGAAGAGGTTCTTCACCCACTGCTTCGGCCGCATCGTCTTGAGAATTCCAGCGAGTACCACGGGTGGCGACGGAGACTATCCACCGATGAACGTGATGTCCAAGCCTTCTCTCGGCCCCGCCCGGGGGTTTCTGTGCCTCGCGCTCACGCTCGCGCCCGCCGCCGCGCACGCGCAGCACACGCCCGACGAGTGGGCCGCCCTCCACGCGCGTGACGCCTACGCGCAGCGTGCGCTCGCGCGCGGCGCGATCCCGCTGCTG
The DNA here is from genome assembly GCA_903885885.1 of uncultured delta proteobacterium. GTDB lineage: Bacteria > Myxococcota_A > Polyangia > Polyangiales > CAISKJ01. The sequence continues at coordinate 4,937 of CAISKJ010000633.1, read as the reverse complement.
CGCCTTCGCTCCCTCCGCGATCACGTCGACCCGGCGTCGCTCATCGCGCGCGTCCACGCCCTCGCCGTGAGCCCCGCGGTGCCCGCGCTGCGCCGCGCGCTCGCGCTCCACATCGAGGCCGAGCTGCGCCGCGACCTCGGGCAGCTCGGCGAGGCCGAGGCCCTCACGCAGCGCCTCGGGTACCTCACGCAGTGGTGGGTCATGGGCCCCTTCGACAACGAGGGCCGCGCGGGCTTCAACCGCCCGCTCAGCCCCGAGGAGCACCCCGGCGCCGCCCTCGACACCACGCAGCCCTTCGACGGCAAGGAGCGCCCCGTTCGCTGGCGCCGCATGCCCGCGCTCGCCACGCACGGCTACGTGGCCCTCGACGCCGCGGTGCGCCCGAGCGTCAACGCCTGCGCCCTCGTGGCCACGACGGTCACGGCGCCCCGCGCGGAGCCGTCGGTGCTCTGGCTCGGCGCGAGCGGCGCCGTGCGCGCGAGCGTGAACGGCGTCGAGGTGTACGCCGACAACGCCGTGCGCAGGGCCTTTCCCGATCGCGCGGGGGTGTCCGTCAGACTCCGCGCCGGCGCCAACCGGGTCACCCTCAAGGTGTGCACCGACGAGCGCGGCATCGGCTTCTTCGCGCGCTTCACGCGCCCCGATGGGACTCCCCGCACCGACCTCGCGTTCGATGAGTCGGCGGGCGCGGTGCCCGAGGCCGCACCGGTGGTCAACGCGCGTCCGCCCGCGACGCTGGGCGTGCTGGGCGAGCTGCAGCGCGCCGTCACCGACGCGGCTCCCGCGCAGGCGGTCGAAGACTACGCGCGCTTCCTGGCGCTCACGGGCTCCGACGACCCCGCGGCGCCGGAGGCGGCCGACCTCGCCGAGCGCGCGGCGCGGGCGAGCAACACGGCGCACGGGTGGCTCCTTCTCGCCGACCTCACGAGCGACCGCAACCGCCGCCTCGAGGCGCTGCGCCGGGCCTACGCGCTCGCCCCGAGCGACCCCCACGTGCTCACCGCGGTGGGCCACGAGCGCCGCGTGGGCGTGCGCCCCGAGGAGTGCCTCCCGTACCTCGACGAGGCCGAGCGCCTCGACCCGGGCTTCGTGCTGCCGCGCGTCGAGCGGGCGCTGTTTCTCGACAACGCCGGCCTCCCCCTCGGCGCGCTCGCGGCGCTCGACGAGGCCTACGCGCTCGCGCCGCGGTCGGCGCAGGTGCTCCGCGCGCGGCTGCAGATCGCCGAGCACGCGGGGCAGACCGACCTCGCGCAGAGCACGCGCCTCGCCCTCTTGCGCCTGCGCTACACCGACGTCGAGGCCCACGAGGGCGTGGCCCGCGACGCGCGCCAGCGGGGCGACCGGGTGACCGTCCGGCGCGAGGCCGAGCGCATCCTCGCGCTGCGTCCCGAGTCGCTGCCCGCCTACGCCGAGGCGGCGGAGTTCTTCGAAGCCATCGGCGAGGGCGACCTCGCGGTGGGCACCCTCGCGCGCGCCGTCGCCGTGGCCCCCGACGAGCCCACCCTCTGGAAGGCCAAAGGGGAGCTCGAAGAGCGCCTCGCGCGCCGCGACGACGCGCGCGTGTCGATGCGTCAGGCCCTCGCGCTGCGGCCGCAAGACGCCACGCTGCGGCGCCACCTCGAGGCGCTCGAGCCCGCCGTGGCGCGGCCCGACGAGGCCCTCGCCGAAGAGGCCTCGGTGCTCCTCGCGCGGCGCGAGCCCGCCGGGTCGCAGCGCGTCGACTACCACGTGCGCTCGCTCACCGAGCTCACGGTGCGCACGGTGTACGGCAACGGGCTCTCGGGCATGTTTCGCCAGGTGGCCTACGAGGTGCGCGACGCCGACGGGGCCACCGACGGGCGCTCGTACAGCATGCAGTACGACCCGCTCTCGCAGCGCTTCGAACTGCGCGGCGCGTGGGTGCACCACCCCGACGGGTCGCGCGACGAGGGCACGCAGGTCGAGGAGTACGACGTCAACTCCGACCCCTCGACGCGGATGTACTTCTCGAACCGGGTGGTGCAGGTGACGTTTCCGCGGCTCACGCCCGGCGACGTGGTCGAGGTGCGCTGGCGCGTCGACGACGTGTCTACGCGCAACGCCTTCGCCGACTACTTCGGCGACCTCGAGATCGTGCAGGCCGGTGTGCCCCGCGCGCGCTGGCAGTACGTGCTGCGCGCCCCCGCGGCGCGAGAGTTCTTCGTGCACGCGGCCCCCATGGCCGACGGCCGCACGCTGCGCCGCGAGGAGCGCGCCGACGGCGACACGCGCGTGCGCTCGTACACCGCCGACGACGTGCCCGCGCTGCCCCCCGAGGAGCACGCGCCGGGCGTCACCGAGCGCGCCGCGTACCTGCACATCAGCACCTACCGCACCTGGGAAGACGTAGGACGTTGGTACTGGGGCCTTGTGCGCGACCAGCTCGTGGCCGACGACCGCATGCGCAACGTGGTGCGCGAGATCACGCGCGGCCTCACCGAGCCCCGCGACAGGGTGCGCGCCGTGTACGACTGGGTGCTCGCGCACACGCGCTACGTGGCGCTCGAGTTCGGCATCCACGGGTTCAAGCCGTACCCGGTGACGCAGGTGTGCACGCGCGGCTTCGGCGACTGCAAAGACAAGGCGTCGACCATCGTGGCCATGCTGCGCGAGGCGGGCATCGACGCCGACGTGGCCCTCGTGCGCACGCGCCGCAACGGGCGCATCGAGACGTCGCCCGCGTCGCTCGCGGTCTTCGACCACGCCATCGCGTACGTGCCCTCGCTCGACCTCTTTCTCGACGGCACCGCGCAGCACAGCGGCATGGACGAGCTCCCCGGCGGTGACCAGGGCGTCATGGTGCTCGTGGTGAACCAGCGCGGCGAGGCGAGGCTCATGCAAACGCCCGTGTACACGCCCGACCGCAACGTCACCACCATCACCTCGGAGGTGGCGATGCAGTCGAACGGCGGCGCGCTCTTTCGCGTGTCGCAGCGCGTGGTGGGCCCCGACGCGGGCGGCGCGCGCAGCACCCTCGAGGCGCAGGCCACGCGCGTCGAGCGCGTCGAAGACCAGCTCCGCGAGCACTACCCCGGCGTCCACGTGACCGCCGTGCGCACGGGCGACCTCACCGACATCGAGCGCCCCGCGGAGTTCAGCTACGACGCCGCCGCGCCCACCTTCGGCACGCGCCAGGGCGACACCGTGCTCTTCGCCGCCGTGGCCCCCGTCGACATCGCGCGGCGCCTCGGCGCCCGCTCCGCGCGCCAGCACGACGTGGTGATCGGCGTGCCCAGCACCTTCGACGAGACGCGCACCATCCGCCTCCCCGCGGGCGCCACGGTGGTCGACCTGCCGCCCGCCGCGCACCTCACGAGCCCCTTCGGCTCGCTGAATTTCACCGTCGAGCAGCGCCCCGGCGCGCTCCTCGTACGCCGGAATATGGTGCTCGCCCGCGATCGCGTAACCCCGCAAGAGTACCCGGCATTTCGGGCGTTCGTGCAATCGGTCGACGACGCCCTCGCGCGCCGCGTGACCGTGCGCGTCGCCGCCCCCACGGAGGCCGCTCGATGAAGCGCCCGCTCACCCTCGCGCTCGCCCTCTCGCTCGCCGCGTGCGGCACGACGGCCACCTCGTCGCGCCGCGCGCAGGTCACCCTCGCCTCGCTCCGCGACCGCGCCCAGCGGCGCCCCGACGACTACGGCGCCCGCCGCGACCGCGCCCTCGGCGAGCTCGTTGCGCCCGGCGGCGACCACGCCTTCGCCGTCACCGCCCTCGACGCCCTCGCGACGGCGCGGCCCGCCGATCCGCGCGTGCGCTTCGCGCGGGGCATCGTGCGCTCGCAGCGCGGCGACTTCGAAGGCGCCCTCGAAGAGTTTCTGGCCGCCGTGCGCGCCGCGCGCGACACCGACGACGCGCTCGGCCCCGCCATCGCCGAGGCGTCGGTGCCCAAGATCCTCGCGCTGCGCGGCGACGTGCGCGCGCTCGACGCGCCCTTTCGCGCCCTCGTCGACGAGGTGATCGAGAACCCCGGCCACCTCGGCGCCGCGGCGCGCACCGCCCTCGTCGAGAGCGCCGTGCGCTGGGCCCGCGAGCGGGGTGAGGGCGAGCTCATGGCGCGCTGGGTCGAGGCCGCGGGCTGCGCCACCGCGTGGACCGTCGCGGGCCCCTTCGGCCCGCTCCCCATGCTGCGCTTCGACGACCGCTTCGGACCCGAGGAGACGGCGCCCCTCGCGGCCGCCTACGACCTCGGCCCCGGCCGCGGGCCGCGGCGCACCTACACCGTTCGCGCGCGCGGCTGCGCGGCCAACCTGGGCCGCGGCATCACGTGGACGGGCGTGCTCTACGCCTCCACCGACCTGCGCCTCGACCGCGACGCCGAGGCCGTGGTGCACGTCGAGTCGCCCAACGCCTACGCGGTGCTCCTCGACGGCGTGACCATCGGCACCATCGACCCGCGGCGCCACGCGGTGGGCACCGTGCTGAACGTGCCCGTGCGCCTCGCGGCGGGCGCCCACACCCTGCGCGTGAAGGTCGCGAGCAGCTACCACTCGCCGCTCCTCATCGCGACGGTGACGGCCCCCGACGGCCGCCCCCTCGCGCGCTTCGAAGCGCCCACGGCGTCGGCCAACCCGGTGCCGCCCGAGGTGCGTCCTACGACGCCCTCCGCCGCCGACGATGCGTATGCGCCCGAGGCGAGGCCGCCGGCCGATCCCTTCGCGCGTTACGTCACCGCCGAGCTGGCGTTCTCGCGCAAGCACCCCGTGGCGGCGCGCGAGCTCCTGCGCCCGCTCGCCACCGCGGAGCGCCCCACGGCGACTTCGCTGATCGCGTGGGGCTCGGTGGCGCTGGCCGATCCCTTCGTGCCGCCGGCGCAGGCCCGCGACCGCGCGCGCCACGCCTTCGAGGCGGCCGCGCAGCTCGACGAGGGCGCATCCGTCCCGCGGCTGCAGATCGCGCGGCTCCTGTCGGCCGACGCG
>CAISKJ010000632.1 GCA_903885885.1 uncultured delta proteobacterium | reverse complement strand
GCGCGCGGCAGCCGCCGCGGAGGGCGTGCCCGCCAACGCTGCGGTGGTGCGCGCGGGCTGCCAGAGCGGCCCCGGGCCCGTCGATCCCGACACCGCGTGGGGGGTGCTCCTCGCGACGGTGCTCTTCGCGATCGTGCGCCGCTCGCCGCGCGACGGGGAGTAGAGGCGCGCGGAGGCCCTGTGCTATGGCCCGGGGCGCCATGAACGTGCCCCTCCCCTCGCCCGCTGAGCTGTCTCCCCTCGAGGTCGCGCGCATCCTCGACACCGCCCTCGCCGAAGACCTGGCCGGCGGCGACCTCACGACGCGCGCGGTGGTGCCGCCCGACGCCGTGGCGCGCGGCGAGTTCATCACGCGCGAGCCCCTCGTGGTGGCGGGCCTCGCGATCGCGGCGCTCACCTTCGCGCGCGTCGACCCGCGCGTGACCTTCACCGCCCTCGTGGCCGACGGCGCGCAGCTCGAGCCCCGCGCGGTGATCGCGCGCGTCGAGGGCCCCGCCCACGGCGTGCTCACCGGCGAGCGCGTGGCGCTCAACCTCCTGCAGCGCATGAGCGGCGTCGCGACGCGCACGCGCGACTTCGTCGCGGCCGTTCCCGCGGGCTGCGCGACGCGCATCACCGACACGCGCAAGACCACGCCGGGCCTGCGCGCGCTCGAGCGCTACGCGGTGCGCATGGGCGGCGGGCACAACCACCGCAACGACCTCGGCGCCGGCGTGCTCATCAAAGACAACCACGTGGCCGTGTGCGGCGGCGTGCGCGCGGCCATCGAGCGCGCCCGCAAGAACGCGCCCCACACCGTGCGCGTCGAGTGTGAGGTCGACGGGCTCGCGCAGCTCGACGAGGCCCTCGCGGCGGGCGCCGACATCATCATGCTCGACAACTTCGACGACGCCACCACCCTCGTCGCGATGGAGCGCGTGGCGAAGCACACGCCGCGGCCCGTGATCGAGGTGTCGGGCGGCGTGAAGCTCGACCGCGTGGCCCGCGTGGCGGCCATGGGCGTCGACGTGATCTCCGTCGGCTCGCTCACCCACGGCGCGCGCGCCATCGACATCGGCCTCGACCTCACGATCACCGGCGCGTGGACGACCTGATCGCCTTCGCGAGCCCCGCGCGCGCGCTGGGCCGCACCTTCGAACTGCGCGCCGAGACCGCGTCGACCAACGACGACGCGCGCGCCCTCGCGTCGGGCGGTGCGCCCCACGGCGCGCTCGTGGTGGCCGACGCGCAGACCGCGGGTCGAGGCCGTCGCGGTCGCGTCTGGAGCTCTCCGCCCGGTGAGAACCTCTACGCCTCGTTCGTGCTGCGTCCGCGGGTGCGGGTTGCCGACGCGCCGATGCTCGCGCTCGTGGCGGGCCTTGCGGTGGCCGAAGCCGTCGAGCCCTTCGCGGGCGCGGCGCCGGTGCGGGTCAAGTGGCCCAACGACGTGCGCGCGAGCGGGCGCAAGCTCGCGGGCGTGCTCGTCGAGGGCAGCCTCCGCGGGGCCGAGCTCGTGAGCGTGATCCTCGGCGTCGGGGTCAACGTGCGAGGCCTCACCGCCCCGCCGGGCCTCGAGTCGGTGGCCACCTCGCTGCGCGCCCTCCGCGGGGGCGACGACCTCTCGCGCGGCGACGTGCTCGCGGCCCTGTGCGTGCGCCTCGAGGCGCGCCTCGACGCGTTCGAGCGCGGCGGCCTCGCGGCCCTCCACGGCGATCTCAGCGCGCGCTGCGAGACGCTCGGGACGCGCGTCACCATCGACGCTGTGACGGGCGTCGCAGAGGCGCTCGGCGACGACGGCGCGCTGCTCGTGCGAACCGACGCGGGCGCGCTCGTGCCCGTGCGCGTCGGCGACGTGTCGTAGCGCGAGTTTCGGGGGGCTTTTGGGAGGAGAGGCGGGGGAGTTCACCCTCCGACGCGGGCGGCGCCGGAGGGTGACGACGAGGCCTAGAGCGTGACCTTGCCGCGCGCTTCGACTTCGACGTAGTTGCGCTCGGTGGCGCCCGTGTAGATCTGGCGCGGGCGGCCGATGGGGAGCTTCTGCGCGTTCATCTCGCGGAAGTGGGCGATCCAGCCGGGCAGGCGCCCGAGCGCGAACATGACGGTCATCATGTTGGTGGGGATGCCGAGCGCGCGGTAGATGAGCCCCGAGTAGAAGTCGACGTTGGGGTAGAGCTTGCGCGAGACGAAGTACTCGTCCTTGAGGGCGACCTCTTCGAGG
>CAISKJ010000631.1 GCA_903885885.1 uncultured delta proteobacterium | reverse complement strand
GCGGCCGCGCGCAGGGCGCCGAGGCGCAGGGCGCGGGCGCCGTCGCGCTCGGCGAGGCCGAGGAGCCCGGCGGTGGCGTTGGGGTTGGCGAGGTACCCGAGGATCTCGAGCGCCACGCGCTGCCGCGGGAGGTCGGCGTCGGCGAGGGTGTCGAGCAGGGGCTTGAGGGCGCGGGCGCCGAGGCGCGCGAGCTGCGCGGTCGCGCCCTCGGCGTCGGCGGGCGCGCCGTGACGCACGGTGTGAATGAGCGGCCGGCACGTGGCGGCGTAGAGGTCGACGAGGAGGCGCCGGAGCACGATGCGCCCGGGGGCGGCCGCGGCGGCGGCGCCGAGGTCGCGCTCGAGCTCGGGGAGGCTCTCGGCCGCGGGCGCGATCTGGATGGCCATGCGCCCCGCGCGGGCGACGAACTCGTCGTCGGGGCACAGGCGAATGACCCGACGGTAGAGCTCGACGGCCTCGCGCGGCTCGTTGCGCGACAGGTGCAGGTCGGCGAGCAGAAAGTACGCGGGGAAGAGCCGGTCGTTGAGGGCGACGGCGCGGCGAAACGACGCGAGGGCGTGGGGCGCGTCGTTGCGCGCGCGGTAGAGCTCGCCGAGGCGCAGGTGGCCGCTGGCGTCGTCGGGGTTGAGCTCCACGGCGCGCGCGGCGGCCTCGACGGCCTCGTCGTCGCGGTGCAGCGCGAGGGCGTGGGCGGCGAGACGTTGGTACCAGTCGCGGGCGTGACGGGAGTCGGCCTCGACGAGGCGGCGGAGCACGACGATGGCGCCGTCGAGGTCGCCGCGCTGGACGCGCAGGCGCTCGAGGCCCGCGAGGGTGGTGACGTCGCCGGGGGCCGCGTCGACGAGGCGCGCGAGCACGCGGTCGGCGTCGTCGAGGCGCCGCAGGCGGGCGTACACCTCGGCGAGGTCGCGGCCCGCTTCGAGGTCCGGCGGCGTGGCGCGGAAGGCCTGCTCGAGCGCGGGGAGCTGCGTGGGGAGTATGCCCTGGAGGCTCCAGAGGTTGACGATGCGCGCGCGGGCCTCGCGGCGCAGCTCGCGGTTGTCGCGGGCGAGCGCGATGACCCGCCGCCACGACGCGATGGCGGGTTCGAACTGCCGCGCCGACTCTTCGAGCACGGCGAGGCCCTTGTGGTAGTCGAGCTCGTCGGGGCGCAGCGCGAGGGCCTCGCGGTAGAGCTCGATGGCCTGCGGGTTCATGTCGTGGCGGCCGTACACCTCGGCGAGGGCGGCGGCGCCGCGCGCGCGGTCGCGGGCCCCGTCGCGGATGCGCTGCCACGTGGCGAGGGCGCGGTCGCGGGCGCCCTGCTCCATGAGCCGCTCGCCGAGGGCCTCGAGGGCCGCGGGGTCCGACGGGTCGAGGCGCGCGACGGCCTCGGTCTCGCGCAGGGCGAGCTGCGCCTCGCTCATGCGGGCGTACACCTGCGCGAGGCGCTCGTGCATGTCGGCGTCGTCGCCGGCGCGCGCGCTGGCCCGCGCCAGGAGCTGCAGCGCCTCGGCGCGGCGCCCGGTGCGCACGAGCTCGTCGGCGAGGTCGATGACGTACGCGGGGTTGCGCGGCGCCACCTCGACGAGGCGCCGACGCGCCGCGAGGAGTTCGTCGAGGCGCGCCCCCTGCGTGAGGAGCTGCACGAGCTGAACGTGGGCGTCGACGTCGGTCGGCCGCAGGGCCACGGCGCGTCGGTACGCGGCGATGGCCGGGTCGACGCGGCCCTGCTCGGCGTGGAG
>CAISKJ010000630.1 GCA_903885885.1 uncultured delta proteobacterium | reverse complement strand
GTGCCGCCCGCCGCGAGGTCCGACGCGCCGTCGCGGTTCGCGTCGCCCACGCTCGCGAGCGACGCGCCGAAGCCTGCCACCGCGGGCAGCGCGAGCGTGTACGCGGGCGTCGCGGCGAGCCCGGTGGCGCCGCCGACGAAGCCCAGCACCACGGCCCGCGACGAGGCTCCGACGGCCACGTCGCTGTACCCGTCGGCGTTGGTGTCGGCCGCCGCCACCGCGCTCACCGCGGCGCCCGCTGCGAGCACGGTGGGGGCTGCCATGAACATCCCGTCGCGGCCCGCGAGGCGCACGACGACCCTGCCGTCGGGGCCGTTGCCCGCGACGAAGAGGTCGGCGTGGTCGTCGGCGTCGACGTCGCCCGCGCAGCCCACGAGCGCGCCGAAGCCTGGCGTGGCGCCGTCGTCGAAGGTGGCGATGGGGGTGGCTACGAGGCCGAGCGCGGTGCCGCGGTACACGTACGCGCGCCCCGCGCCGGGCGCGCCCACCACGAGGTCGGGGAAGCGGTCGGAGTTGACGTCGCCGGCGCCCGCGAGCGACGCGCCGAACTCGCCGCCCGCGGGGTTGGGGCCCGTGACGGTGGTGGTCGGCGTGTAACGAATGCCGTTGGGGAGCCCGTGAAACGCGTACACCCGCCCCGGCACGCCCGTGTCGGCGGCGCTCGTGGCCATCGCGCGCGGTGCGCCCACCACGAGGTCGGCGTAGCCGTCGCCCTCGATGTCGCCCACGCCCGCGAGCGCGGCGCCGAAGCGCCCGTGGCGGCCGTCGGTGCTGCGCAGGTCGGCGTCGGGGCGCGCGGGCAACCCCCGCGGTGAGCCCAGGTACACGAGCACCTGACCGTCGCCGTCGAGGGCCGCGGCGAGGCCCACCGCGAGGTCGCCGAAGCCGTCGCCGTTGAGGTCGCCCGCGGGCACGGGAACGGGCGGCGCGCTGTACGTCCCCGCGCGCGTGGCGAGGCCGGTGTACACCGCCGCGGGGGTGTCGCCGAGGCCCGTCGCCGAGCCGTGGTAGACGCGCACCGACCCGGTGGTTCCCGCGGCGTCGACGGAGGCCACCGCGAGGTCGCCGTAGCCGTCGCCGTTGACGTCGAGCGACGCGCCCCACGAGCGCGGCGGCGTGAGCGAGCGCGCGGGCACGGTGAACTGCCACGTGGCGCTGGTGCAGGTGTCGCCCTCGGCGTTACGCGGCGTAATGCGCCAGAAGTACACGCCCGCCGCGAGGTTGGCGGGCACGGCGAGGTAGTCGTCGGGGCTGTCGACGGAGAGCACCGGCGTGCGACAGTCGCGCTCGCGGCACACCTCGACGAGGGTGTTGCGCAGCCCCGGTGCGCGCGAGAACTGCAGCGTGGGGCGCTGCGAGGTGACGCGCGTCGTCGACACGGGCAAGAGCGGCCGGCTGCACAGCGTGATCGAGCCCATGTCGGTGGGCACCGCGACGTCGGGCTGCGAGGCGTCGGGGAGGGGCGCGTCGGCCTGCGCCGCGTCGGGCTGCGCCGTCGCATCGGGCAGCGCGGCGTCGATCTCGGGCGCGTCGGGCGCCTTCGCGGCGTCGGTCACGGCGTCGACGGGGGCGTCGCGGCTCGCGTCGGGGGTGGCGGCGGGCTCGGAGCCGCACGAGGCGCAGGAGAGGAGGGTGATCGCGGCGGCGTGCTTCCACATCGGGGGAGCGCGATTAGCCACGGCGCGCGGGGGCGTTGTCAACGCGGTTGGGGGTGTGCTCTGCTGCGCGCGTGATGAAGCCCCGGGCGAAGCGAGCGCCCCGCGTCGTGGTGGTGCTCTCGGGTTGCGGCGTGTACGACGGCAGCGAGGCGCACGAGGTGGCGGCGACGCTCCTCGCGCTCGAGCGCGCGGGCGCCGAGGCGGTGTGCGCGGCGCCCAACGTCGAGATGCCCGTGGTGCTCAACCACCTCTCGGGGCACCCCATGATCGGCGAGTGTCGCAACGTGCTGGTCGAGAGCGCGCGCCTCGCCCGCGGCGACGTGCGCGACCTCGCGAAGGTGCTCGACCTCGCCTTCGACGCGGCGGTGGTGCCCGGCGGCTACGGCGCGACGCGGGTGCTCTGCGACCACGCGCGCGCCGGCCGCGAGGCGCGGGTGCACGGCGACGTGCGGCGGCTCCTCGAGGGGCTGCGCAAGGCGGGGCGCCCCATGGGCTTCGCGTGCATGGCGCCCGTCGTGGCCGCGCGGGTCTTCGGCGCACAGTCGGTCGCGGTGGGTACGGGCGCGGGCAGCGGGGCCCTCGACGACATGGCCGCCTGGGGCGCGCGGGTCACGCCGCTGGGGCCGCGCGAGCTCACCGTCGACCGCGAGCTGCGCGTGGTGTGCTGCGCGGCGTTCACGGCGACGCAGCGCATCGGCGAGGTGTTCGAGGGCGTCGACAAGATGGTGCGCGCGACGCTCGAGCTCGCGGTGTAGCAGGCCCTACACGAGGCCGCTCCAGCTGCCGTGCCTGGGGTCGACGGGGCGCTGCGAGGGCGGTGCGAGCGTCCTGTGAAGGCGGTCGAGGCACTGGCGCATGGTGCCCACCGTGGTGACCTTGGCGAGGAGCGCGTCGAGCTCGGGGTCGCGGCCGTCGCAGTCGCGGAGGGCGTCGACCGCGGCGTCGGGGCACTGCGCGGCGGGGGCGCGGCCGTCGAGCAGCGCGAGGGCCGCGACGACGGCGTTGAGGTCGTGGCTGCGCAGCTCCTCGCGCTTGTTTACGTCGAGGAGGAGCGAGGTGAAATTCGTGAGGTCTTGCCAGATGCGCGTGAGCTCGTCGACGGTGGCGTCGTCGTCGCGCGAGCC
>CAISKJ010000629.1 GCA_903885885.1 uncultured delta proteobacterium | reverse complement strand
GGCCGGCTCGAGGGCAGGCTCGAGGGCAAGCTCGAGGGCAAGCGCGCGGGCAAGCTCGAGGGCACGCTCGAGGGGGAGGCCCGCGCGTTGCTTCGCGTGATCGACCGCCGCGGCCTCGCGATCGACGATGCGACGCGCGCACGTGTGCTCAGCTGTACCGACGCAGCCGTGCTCGATCGCTGGCTCGATCGCGCGGTGACGGCGTCACAGGCGAGCGAAGTGTTCGGCGACGAGCTCCACTAGACCTCTTCCCCCGCCCCACGCACGGCTCACAACCCCACGCTCAGCGCGCGCGCTTGTCGCCCGTGCGAGGGCCCCACGAGGTGATCGCCACGCGCGCCCCGAGCGACGCCTCGAGCGCCTCGACGTACGCGCCCGCATCGCTCGAAACCTCTTCGTACATGGGCTCCGCGGCGAGGAGCGCTTGCGTCACGCGCGCCTGGTACGCGAGGTCTTGCCACGGCCCGAGGCGCACGGTGCGGCACCCGTCGTCGAAGAGCGCGGCGTCGCCATCGCCCACCCGATAGCGCTCGCACACGCGCCATGTGGGGAGGGTGGCGAGGCGGTCCAGATGGGTGAGGGCGAGGGCGTCGACGCCGCCGCACGCGGCCATCGCGTAGCGCGCGAGCACGCGGTCGCTCCAGCCCGCGCGAAAGGCGCCCTGCCACGCCCCCATCGGGTTGTGGGGCTCGTCGAGGTGCACCGTGAGCGACGAAGACTCCGTGGGAAACGGCCCCGCCCCGTGCCGCGTGGCGTACGCGCGCAGCACGCCCCACCGGTGCGTAGTGCCCGCGTACCCGTGCGCGCGCAAGAGGTCGAGCGCGTTGTCGAAGGTGCAGGTGCTCCAGGTCGTGTGCGGGTGCGTGCCGCGCCACTCGTCGAGCAGAACGCCCTGCGCGCCCTCAAAAATCACAGCACCGTCGCGCGCCAGCATCTGCGCGAAGGCGCCCTCGTCGGCCACGCGTACCGCGGCGCGCCAGGGCGCGAGCGCGTCGATCCACGCGGCGATCACGTCGGGGTCTGTGAGCGCCGCGACGTCATTCGTCGCCTCGTCGCGGCCCGCCACCGCGCGCAGCACCTCGTCGAGCGCGTCGCGCTTGCGGGCCTGCACCCGCGCGAGCTCCCGGCGCAGCGCCGTCACGTCGTCGAGCGCGCCCGCGCGCAGCACCTCGTTGTGTTCGGTGGCGTCGCGCATCACCTCGCCCACGCCCACGCCGCAGCTCCCGTGGCGCGCGTCGCCGCGGGCGAGCTCGCGCAGCCGCGTGGCCGCCTGGTGAAAGGGCGTCACCACCTTCGCGTCGGCGCTCACCGTGACGCGCGCGAGGGCGTCGCTCACCCCCGCGCGCGCGAGGTAACGCGCTTCTGTGAGGAGCGCCGTGGGGTGCACCACCACGTGCTTCGAGAGCCAGGTGCGAACGCCCGCGACGAAGCTCGCCGCGCCAAACTGGGCGAAGGTGTGGTGCCGTCCGTCGGGGGTTACAACGTTGTGCCCGGCCTGCGCGCCGCCGTTGAAGCGCACCACGGTGTGGGCGCCGTGCGCGCGCGCGAGGTGGTCGGTGAGGGTGCCTTTGCCCGCGTCGCCGAAGCCGAGGTCGACGACGACGTGCGCCTCGCGACGCGCCACGATGAGACCCCCCCTTACCTGCGGTGTCCGCTGTCGCCGTCGCCCTGCGGGACGGCGCCCGCTTGCGTCTTCGCCGCGGGCGCGCCGTCGCGGTTGCGCGAGGCCGCGAAGGGCGTGATGGCGCGCACCACAGCGCCCACGCGCTTGGGGTCGACGCCCTTGTCGCGCAGGCGCTTCGCGAGCGCGTCGAGGTCGGCCACGGCGCCCTCGCAGAGGGCCATGAGGCCCGCGGTGACGAGGCAGGTGTCGCCGGGCTCTTCCATCACCACCACGTGGTCGCCGAGGACGTTGCGCCAGTCGCGCTCGCAGCGCTTCGCGCGCGTCGGATCGGGGATGAGAAAGAAGGGCTCGAAGGTGCGCTGCACCTCGTCGACCACGCGCGCGAGGGGGATGTCGTCGTCGAGCTCGGTGCCCACGAGCGTGTGCACCTGCTTCTTGCTCACGAAGGGGTACGGGTTCTCGTCGCCCGTCATGAAGAGGTAGCCGCGGCGCTGGCGCTTCTCCCAGCAGTCCATCGCGGTGTGGCGCGCGGCGAGGTACAGCCCGAGCTCGTACGACTCGGTGCCGAGCGCGCCGCCGCCGCCCTCGAGGTAGCTCCAGGTGAGCCACTGATCCATCTCGCGCGCGGCCGATTCGAACTGGCCCACCTGCAGCGGCGCGCGGTCGCAGGTGGCGTCGCCCACGGCCATGAAGAGCACCTGCGGGTCGGGGATGCCGCACTCCAAGAGCGTCTGCATAAAGGTGGGGAGCTCCTTGCGGGCGAGCTGCTCGGGGATTTGTCCCATGGACCCGGTGACGTCGAGGGCGAACACCACGCCCACCGAGTTGGGGTGCGCGGGGCTGTCGCGCGCCTCGCGCAGCTTGATCCCGTGCGGGTTCATGAGCGGGTGGCAGCTCTTCTGCGTAAACACCTTCTGGCGAGGGAGTTCCGCGCGCGCTTTGGTGATCGCCTCGTGCGCCTCGTGGCTGTAACCGCCGTATCCCATGTTCGCTCTCTCCTCTGTGACCCGGCGCTCAGCCGGGCATGGTGAAGGGCACGTAGCGCGGCGGCCCGAAGGCCTCGCGCCCCGCCTGTGAGACCTGCTCCTCGAGCTCCCACGCGTCGTCGGCGGGCGCGTCGGGCGAGCGCGTCGCCTGCGCCCGCACGAGCCGCGCGAGGGCGTCGGGCACCGACGCGGGCACCGTGCCCTGCGCCGGGTCGCCGCCGAGCGCCTTCGCGATCGTGCGCGCCGTCATGATGAGATCCGTGGCGTGGCTCGCGCGACCCTGCGCCCACGCGGCCTCGGGGTAGTACGCGCGCGCCGAGGCCACCACCGCGGGGAGCTTCTCGCTCCGCACCGCGCACGACCACCCGGCGAGCACGGCGCCGTGGTCCCGCGCGTGAACGAGCACGTGCGCGGGCACCACGGCGCCGTGCGCGTAGCCCGCGCGGTGCACCCACCCGAGGAGCGACAGCACGCGCTTCCACATCCACACGGCGGCGCGCGGGTCGACGCCGTGGGGGTAGGCGCGCGCCACGTCGTCGAGGGTGTAGACGAAGCCGCTGCGCCAGCGCAGCACCGACGCAGGCCGCGGGTCGAGCCCGGCGCCCGTGAGCCGACCGTGCGCCACGGGCTGCGGCAAGAGGCGCTGAAAATAGTCGGCCCCCTGCGAGTCGTCGGCGTGGAGGGCCGCGAGCACGCGCCACTCGCGCGCGAGGAGGTCTTCGTCACCCTTCGCGCGGAGCACCTTCACGATCACCTGCTCGGTGATGCGCGCGTCGCGCCGCGCGAGGAACACGTCGCTCGCCTCGCCGCGCGCGAGGAGCCCGTGGAGCGCGTAGGTGCGACCCTCGACGTGCACGCGGGGGCGCCCGTCGTCGGGGCCCGCCTCGGGGCCGTCCCAGCGCAGCGAGCCCGCGCTCGGCACGCCCGTGAGCGTGTGGTTGCAGTACGCGCACACCACCAGCGCGCGCGCGCCCACAGGCAGCGGCGCCGCGCAGTTGGGACACCGAAGGACCTCGATCGCCATGGAAGCTCTTATCTCCCCGTTGCGAGACGGATGTGGACCCTACACCGCGCAGAATCAACCGCTGGGGTGCGCGCGGCCCCAGAAGTATCCGTCGCTCCCGAGGGCTTGATAGAGCGGCAGAATCACCACGCCGTCGTGCGGCGCGCGGATCTCGCCGCCCCGGTCGCGGGCGAGGAGCTGCCCCGCGCGGGCGGGCGCGAGGTTGGCGAAGCCGGGCTCCATCACGAAGCGGTCGTCGGCGGTGATGGCCCGGCGCGCGAGCACCTCGATCACGCGCGGGAGCGCGCCGCGACGGCCGTCGAGGAGGCGCATCGCGTCGTCGCACTCGGGCGTGGCGGAGGGCGCCACGTTGCCCGCGGAGGCGAGCGCGACCCACAGCGCCGCGGCGAGGTTGTCGACGGAGCGCGGGTCGTCGTGCTGGCCGCCCTCGATGGCGAAGGTGACCAGGCCCCGGCGGCGCCAGTACTCGGCGAGCGTGCCGTCGATGTGGGCCACGAGGCCCAGGAGGAGGGGCACCGGGAGCGCGAACACGAAGCGCCGTTGACGCTCGCCGTCGCCGAAGATCACGAAGGGCACGCCCGGCGCGCTCGTGGTGTGAAGATCCACGAGAAACACCTCGCCGCGCGCCCGCGCGACGGCGGCCTCGATGGCGCGGGTGAGGTCGCCCTGCTCGACGTCTTCGGGGGCGTCGGTGAGGTGCGCGAGGGCCTCGTCGGACCACCGGCGGTTGAGGTCGCGCGCGAGGTAGCGCCGACCCTGGCGCAGGGCCTCGACGTTGCCCGCGAGCATCACCACCTCGCCGCGGAGCGCGCCGCGGAGTTCGTCGAGGCGCCCGAGCACGCGGCGCGCGGCGTGAACGCCGCCGGGCTCGTTGCCGTGCACGCCCGCCACGGCGATGAGCGTGGGGCCCGCCGTCGGACCCGCCACGCGGCCGAGCTCGCGGGAGACGTCTGCGAGGCCCACGGTCACGCCGCGGGCTTCGTCCACGCGTCGAGCTGCTTGGGGAGCATCTCGCGCCACGTGACCCAGTCGTGGTGCCACTCGGGGCCCCAGTTGTCGACGTAGTTGGGGATCCCCTTGCGGCCGAGGATGTTGGCGAGGTTCCAGCTCTCGGAGATGTCTTCCCACTTGCCCTCGCCCGACGCGATGCGAAGCTCGCGGGTGCGCAACAGGTCGAGGTGCATGCCCGCCAGCGTGGGGACGAAGTGAATGGGCGACGAGACGAAGAACTCCGGCGACGGCTCCTTCGCGCCGATGAAGCGCAAGAGGTTGTAGGTGCCGCTCATCGCCATGGCCTTGTGAAAAATGTCGGGGAAGCGGCACACCATCGCCGCCGCGTGAAACGCGCCGATGGAGGCCCCCGCGGCCCACAGCCCGATGCCCTCGTCGTCGCAGTCTTTACGAACGGCGGGCACCACCTCGTGCTTCACGTACTGGTGGTACTGGTTCATCATGCGCATGCGCTCGTGGGGCGACGCGCTCTTGTCGAACATGGTGCGACCGGCCACGCTGTCGCACGAGTACACCTTCACCCGCCCGGCGGAAATAAGCGGGTCGAGCACCTTGATCATCAAGAAGCGCTCGATCTCCTCGGCGTCGCCGCCCGCGGTGGGAAACACCAGCACGGGCTGCCCATAGTGACCCCAGCGGGCCAGCGTCGACTCGCAGCCCAGCCGCTCCGAGTGCCATCGTGTCTTCGCAAAAGTGCTCATCGCGGGGCCGATCATCGCACAGGGATCGCGCCGCGCCGCAACGGTTTCGCGCCCCGTTCACGACGCAGTGCGGCGTCGCTCGGGGGTTCATTTGGCGCATGGTTCCGTGGTAGCGACTGCGGCCATGACGAACGACGCAACCCCGCTGCGTGAGGCGCTCCTCGACGGTTTTCGGGCGACGCTCGACGACGTGCTCCCGTGGTTCAAGGCCCAGATGCCGCCGGCGTACTTCGCCGACACCG
>CAISKJ010000628.1 GCA_903885885.1 uncultured delta proteobacterium | reverse complement strand
GTTCTTGAGGGACACGACCGCAACGCGGACATCGGGGTTGCCGTACTGCTCCTGAAAAGCTTCGAACGCATCAGCAAGGTCCGCAAGGTAGTTCTCCAGGCTGATGTCACCCCGCGACACGAGTCGCACGAGGAAGAGATCGTTGAGGTGTGCGTAACTCTGGCTGGTGTAGTATTCAAAGACTCGTGTCGCCTTGTATGCGTCCACCAGGGCTGCCTGAAAAGTACGGTCGGCGTTCAGGATCGCGTCATTCTTGTAGATCCGCGTGTTTGGATCGTTGCGCGCTGCCTCGACATTGATCGCCAGTTGCTCGGCTTCGGACTGCTCGCTTGCCAGGCGCACGGCTTCGTTCCGCAGACGCGAGACCTGCGCGATTCTCAGACGCATCGTGTAATCCGCCTGAGTTGCGTCCAGCGCGTTGGTCTCCAGTTCGAGCAGGAGTCCCTGGACACGAGCCCATGAATCAATGTTGACCTGCTCGCAGCCGAGAAGCGTGAGCGACCGGTTCGACGCGTTCCGCAGATTCTCGATCTTCCGCCGACGGACCTCGATCTGATCCTCGCGTTGGCGAATCGAACTCTCGACCGCCATCGACTGCATCGTGAACATCGCGCTTTGCAGCGCTGCGGCGAGACAATCGCCACCCGTTGCCAGGCCAACGATGATCGAGCACTTGGACAGACTGGCGAGTTCCTGCATGGTGCTCAGGTCGCGTTTCATTCGCTCGGCGTCGGTCTGTGAATCTCGAATCTCTCGTTCCAGACTCGTCTGCTGCCCGGCGAGGCTGAACTCGATGTCGGCGCGCTGACGAATCAGCGCGCACTGTCGCGCAGCGGCTTCCTTTTCGACGCGAAGACGAGTGACGATGGCGTCGCGCCCTTGAATGACACGATCGAGAGAGATGCGGGCGAGCTCGACTTCCCCGAGCGCGTCGAAGAGATCCCCGTTCCCGACGAGTCCGCAGGGATCGCCGGCCTGCCGGGTCTCATCCGATGCGTCGGCGTGCTTGGAAATCGCGGGGTAGACGTGCCCGTCGGCGCCCTCGAAAGTCCCGCAGATCTGAGCGAGTCGGTCCTCGTAGGTATTTTTGACCTGAGTCAGCTCGCGCTCGAACGAGGCACGGTCCGTTTCGTAAGCGCGGTTCTGCTCGAGCGCACGGTCCTCCTTGTCAGCCGCGATTCTCAGCTTCTCCATCGCGCCGCGGAGCATGACCTCGAAGGCATTGTTGTCTCCAGGATTGAGTGCCGGGAACGGAATGTACTCAGGCGGAAGGCCGAACAGGGTCAATTCATCGGAGATGTCCTGATAGACGTCCCGCATTTCCATGAGGGCTGAGTTGTAGACCCGCTGCGCACGCTCCGCCTCAGCGTCGACTTGCTGGCGCTGTGATGCGACCAAGGTCGCCCTCAGGTCTCGCAAGAAACGCCCGAGCGCCATGGACTCAATATAGGCCGAAGTGTAAGCCCGCTCCACAACCCGACGCGCGAGGTCAGGCCGGTTGAAACTCTCGTACCGCTTGGCAATGGCGCTCCACGCCCGCGCCTTCTGGCTCGATGCTCGAACCAGGCGCGTCAGATAGTTGACAACAGTCTCCTTGCCGAGAAATGCGTCTCCCTGGACCAGGCCCAAGCTTCGCCACAGCGTCGGGCTGTTGCGATAGAATCGATCGAGGACAAGCTGATACGCCTGCGTGGCCTGATACAAACTGCGCATCTCGAAACCGGCAGGGCCGGCCAGGTCGAATCCACCCACCTCGAACTGGGAGCCAAGGAATGCGCCACCGTGAATCCCTGCCAAGTCGAACCGAGATGCAAATGCAGCGGTATAAGCCTCATCTCCGAGCATGACGAGCAACTCGGCATTGAGTGACTCGAAGCCGTCGCGGACCAGCGTGCCCGTGGCAGGGTCGTAGTAGGCGCCGAGAACCTCGCGGAGGAAGTCGCGCGTCCGCGCCCTGACCTCATTCGACAGGCGCGCCCGTGCACCATCGTCCATAT
>CAISKJ010000627.1 GCA_903885885.1 uncultured delta proteobacterium | reverse complement strand
GCCGGCGCCGCCGACGGTGAGGGCGCCCATGAGGCCCGCGAGCCCCGCGCCGCCGCCGCCGCCGGCGCCCGCGCACACCGGAAAGCCGCCCGCGCACACGGCGTTGGTGGCGCCGTCGGTGGCCCCGCCCGTGGAGCCGCCGCTCGAGCCGTTGTTGTTGCACGCCACGATGCGGCCGCCGTTGCCGCCCGACACGTCGATGATGCCGTTGATCACGATGGCGCCGGTGGCGCGCAGCTCGAGGGGCGCCGAGCCGTCGGAGCGCACCGTGACGCCCGCGGGGATGTTGATCGTGGTGTAGTTGCGCACGCCCGGCGGGAGCACCGTGTCGCGCGTGGGGTTGAAGGGCCCGTCGGCGCCCGTGCTCGGGAAGCGGTTGCAGTACCCGCCGTTGCACTGCGCGCCGCCCGCGCACGCGCGCCCGCAGGCGCCGCAGTTGGCGTTGTCGCTCTGAAAGTTGGCCTCGCAGCCGTTGGCCGCCATGCGGTCGCAGTCGCCGAAGTTGGGCGCGCAGGCCTGGATGGCGCAGGCCCCCATGGTGCACGTCGGCGTCGCGTTGGCGAGCATGCAGCGGTTGGTGCAGCGGCCGCAGTTGTTCACGTCGGCGGCGATGTTCACCTCGCAGCCGTCGGCGGCGAGGCCGTTGCAGTCGGCCCAGCCCGCGTCGCAGGCGAGGCCGCAGGCGCTGGCCATGCACGTGGGCGTGCTGTGGGGCCCCGACGGGCACGCGCGGCCGCACATCCCGCAGTGGGCGACGGTGACGCGCAGGTCGACCTCGCAGCCGTCGGCGGGCATGGCGTTGCAGTCGCCGAAGCCGGCGTCGCAGCGCGCCACGGTGCAGGCGCCGCTGGCGCAGCCCGGCGTGGCGTTGGCGAGCATGCAGCGCGAGGCGCACATGCCGCAGTGGTTCACGTCGGTGTTGGTGTTCACCTCGCAGCCGTCGGCGGCCATCATGTTGCAGTCGGCGAAGCCGCTGCCCGACGGGCACACCACGGCGCCGCAGACGCCGCCCGCGCAGGTGGCCATGCCCCGTGTGCCCGCGGGGCACGCGTTGGCGCAGGTGCCGCAGTGCGTGGCGTCGGTGCGCAGGTCGACCTCGCAGCCGTTGGCCGCGTTGCCGTCACAGTCGGCGAAGCCCATGTTGCAGGTGATGCCGCAGGTGCCGCTCGCGCACGAGGGCGTGGCGTTGGGGGCGGCGGGGCACGCGCGGCCGCAGGCGCCGCAGTGGTTGGCGCTCGTGGCGAGGTCGACGCACGCGCCGCTGCACATCGTCTGCCCCGCGGCGCAGCCGCGCATGCGGCAGAGGCCCGAGAGGGTGTCGCACACGGGGCCCAGGGGGCTGCCCACGCAGTCGGCGTCGGTGCGGCACGCGGCGGAGCCGTCGGCGGGCGCGTCGAGGGTGACATCGGCCGCCACGCTGCTGTCGCCACCCACGATGGCGAGGCCTACGTCGCCGCACGCCGGGAGCAGCGAACCGAGCGCCAGGAGGGCGCCGAACGCCGTACTTCCATTGCGTCTAGACATGAGAGAACTCCTCCGCGGGGCAGCGCGTCGGGCGCGCGTAGGGGGCTTTGTTTGCAGTGATTCTCATCGGATATCCCTCGGGCGCTCTACGGTGACACACGGCAGGGCTGCGCAGGCAGCGGGGCCGCGGGCTCGGGGGGCGGGAGCGGGTGCGGCGCGACGGGCGCGGGCGGCGCGGGCGGCGCGGGCCACGTGGCGTTGACGATGTGAAAATCGACGCGGCGGTTGGCCGTGCGCCCGGCCGGCGTGGCGTTGTCGGCGAGG
>CAISKJ010000626.1 GCA_903885885.1 uncultured delta proteobacterium | reverse complement strand
TCAGATCACCGCGCAGCTCCAGAACAAGGGCGGCAAGAGCGGCGGCGCGGTGCGCTTCGAAACACAGCTTCGCGCGGGCGGCCTCGTCAGCGTGCGCTGATCCCTTCGCTCTGTCCCCCTGCACAACCCGTTCGGTGTCATGAACCCATCGCAGACCCCTTCGCGCCGCGTGGCCGGTGTGACCGTTCCGCTCTTCTCGCTCCGCACGGGCCGCTCGTGGGGCATCGGCGAGATCGGCGACCTCGCCCCCTTCGCGCGCTGGCTGCGCGCCGCGGGCGTGCGCCTCGTGCAGCTTCTCCCCCTCGGCGAGATCGCCGGCGGCGAGACGTCGCCCTACTCGGCCCTCACGGCCTTCGGCATCGACCCGATGTATGTCTCCCTGGGCCACGTCGACGAGCTCCCCGAGGGCGAGTACCGCGCGCTCCTCGGCGACGACGGGGTGCGCACCCTGCACTGGCTCCACGAGCAGCCGCGCGTCGAGTACGAGGCCGTTCGGTGGCTGAAGAAGCGCGCCCTCGACGCCGCCTTCGCGCGCTTCGCCGAGCGCGTGCACGGCCGCGGCGGGCCCCGCGACGAGGCCTTCGCGCGCTTCTGTGAAGCGCACCGCGCGTGGCTCGACGACTACGCCCTCTTCCGCGCCCTCAAAGATTCGTACGAGCTCCGCGCGTGGTGGGACTGGGCGCCCGGCGAGCGCGACCGCGACCCCGGGGCCCTCGCCCATGCGAGAGAGACGCACGGTGCGGGCGTGCTCAAGCACAAGTACCTGCAGTGGCTCGCGCACGCGCAGTGGGACGCGGCGCGGGCCGAGCTCCGCGCGATGGGCGTCGAGGTGATGGGCGACCTGCCCTTCATGGTGGGTCGCGACAGCGCCGACGTGTGGTCGCACCGCGGCGAGTTTCGCAGCGACGCCTCGGTGGGCGTGCCGGGCGACCAGTTTGACCCCGAGGGCCAGGAGTGGGGCCTGCCCCCCTACGACTGGCGCGTGATGCGGGCCAACGGGTTTCGCTGGCTGCGCGAGCGGGCGCGCTACGCGGGCCTTCTCTACGACCGCTTTCGCATCGACCACCTGGTGGGCTTCTATCGCACGTACATGCGCCCCGTGGGGCGGCTCCGCGGGCACGACGGCAAGCTCCTCGCGGGCTACTTCGACCCCGGCGATGAGCCCTCGCAGAAGGCCCACGGCGAGGCCGTGATCGGCGCCATGATCGACGCCGCGCGGGAGACCGGCGCGGGCCTCGTGGCCGAAGACCTCGGGGTGATCCCCGACTACGTGCGCCCCTCGCTCGCCGCGATGGACGTGCCCGGCTACAAGGTGCTCATCTGGGAGCAGGAGAACGGCGTGTTTCGCGACCCGACGCGCTACCCCGCGCGCTCGGTGGCCTGCTTCGGCACGCACGACACCGACCCCGTGGCCGCGTGGTGGGAGGCGCTCCCCGCCTGGGAGCGCGACGCGGTGTGCAGGCTCGACGCGCTCGCCGCGCGGGGCGGCTCGTCGCTGGGGGCGCGCTTCACCCCCGCCGTGCACGAGGCGCTCACGGCGCTGCTGCTCGGGTCGCGCAGCGAGCTCGTGCTCCTGCTCGCGCAAGACGTGTTGGGCGTGCGCGACCGCGTGAACGTGCCCGCCACGGTGGGCCCGCACAACTGGACGTGGCGCCTGCCCAACACCGTCGAGTCGCTGAGCGCCGACGGCGACGTGCGCGCGCGCCTCGCGATGCTCCGGGCCGAGGTCGAGCGCGCGGGTCGCTGAGCGCGCGTCGGCCCCGCGCCGTTGGTGGCGGCGCGCACTTCGCGTAGTCTCGTAGCCTCCATGCGCGCACTCGCCACCGCTCTGGTTCTCGCCGCGTCGCTCTCGGGCTGCGGCGCCAAGACGGGTCTGCTCGTGCCCGACGCGAGCCTCCGCGACGACGCGCCCGACGCGCCCGACGTGAGCGACACGCCCGATGTGCCCGACGTGAACGACGCGAGCGACGCGTGCGCGGCGCGCCCCCTGCCGCTGGAGCGCTTCTCGGCCGAGGTGGTCCTCGTGATCGACCGCTCGGGCTCCATGGGCGAGCGCACGCCGTCGGGCATCACGCGCTGGAGCGCCGTCACCATGGCCCTCGCGAGCGCGCTCCCCGCGGTGGAGCGCGAGCTGTGGGTGGGGCTCATTCAGTTTCCGGGCGCGATCAGCACCGAGAACCAGTGCGGCGACAACACGCGCCTCGAGCTCACCCCGCGGCTCATGAGCGCCTCGAACGTGCTCGACGCGCTGCGCAGCACCACGCCCACCGGCGGCACGCCCACCTTCGAAGCGCTGCAGGCCGCGGCGAACTACTACCGCACCACGCCCGCGGCGGGGCGCGTGCGCGGGCGCTACCTCGTGCTCGCCACCGACGGCGGCCCCAACTGCAACGCCGACCCCGCCGTCGCCGGGAGCGCCTGCGTGTGCACCAGCCCGCGGGGCTGCAACGGCCCGCGCGGCAACCTCTCGTGCCTCGACGCCGAGCGCACGATCAGCCTCCTCGCGCGCCTCGCGGGCGACGGTGTGCCCACCTTCGTGATCGGCACGCCAGGCAATGACGTCGCCTCGCTGCCCCGCACGCTCGAGCGCATGGCCGTCGCAGGGGGCCGCCCGCGCACCACACCCGGCGAGGCCTCGTTCTACCGCGCCGAAGACGTCGGGGAGTTTACCGACG
>CAISKJ010000625.1 GCA_903885885.1 uncultured delta proteobacterium | reverse complement strand
CTGCGTCCACTGGTCGCTCGTGCGCTCGGCGACCATCGCGGTGGCGTGATCCCACACGAACACCCGGCCCCGACGCGTGGTGCCGCTGATCGTGTTGCCGATCAACAGCGCGCGTGATCCATCTGGGACGAACGACGCTGCGCGCCATGAGACGGTGCTCCCTGCCGCAGCGACGCGCGTCACGGCAGCCGCGCCGGCGTCGTAGCGAAACACGCCGTCGCTCGCCGACAGCACGAGCGCATAGGCGCCGCTCGGGTGCCACGCCACCGCAACGGGCGCCACGAGCTCCGCCGGGCGAACGCCCGCGTACGCGTAGACGCCGACGCCCACCGGCCCGACCGCGGCGTCGGGCGATGCCGTCACATCGGGCGATGCCGTCACATCGGGCGATGCCGTCACGTCGGGTGATGCCGTCACGTCGGGTGATGCCGTCACGTCGGGTGATGCCGTCACGTCGGGCACCGTGCGGTCGATGGGCGGGTCGTTGTCGACGAACGCGTCGCGCGGGGCGTCGACGCCGAGGTCGTTGGCGACATCGGGGCCCGCGTCGATCGACACGACCGCGTCGGGCATCGGCGCGTCGTCGGGGGGCGTCTTGCCCGCGACGCACGCGCCGTTGAGGTTGCACACCTCACCCGCATTGCAGTCGCGGTCTTGCACGCAGTCGCGCACGCAGCGGTTCATGTCGCAGCGCGCGTAGCTGCCGCACTCGGAGTTGATCGTGCACTCGACGTTGGCGCACGACGCCACCAGCCCGCACACGACGACGACGGCTGCTCGGTACATCACGACCCCTCCCGGTGTACCAGCTTCGTACCTTCGCCGAAACGCCTCACGCTACGGGTTGGCGCAGGCGAAGCGGTTGAGCGTCGGGTTGGCGCCCTCGCTCACGGTGACGTATCCGCGGCCGTCGGCGCGCCACCCTACGGCCTCGCCCTGCCGCTCGGCGAGCACCGGGACCTCGCGCGGATCGACCGTAAAAATGGCCTCGAAGGGCTGCCCCGGGGGGAGTTCGTACTCGAAGAGGCGCACGTACGTGCGAACCAGGATGCGCGCGGCGCAGGGGTGCATGTCGGCGCCCGTGACGAGGGCCGCGCCCGACGGCGGGAGGTTGAGCGTCGCCACGCGCGCGAGCGTCGTGGTCGCGTCGGTGCGGGCGCTCGCGGGGAGTCGAAACACCTCGCTGTCGCCGGTGGTCTTGGTGATCACGTAGAGGTCGCCGGTGGCAGGGTGCGCGAGCAGCGCCTCGGCGTTGTGCGCGCCGTCGGGGTAACGAAACGCCAGCGCCTCCCACGGGAGCTCGACGGGCGTGACGGTCGCAGGCGCTGTGTCAGGGACCGCCGCAGGCTCGCGCACGCGCAGCACCGTGTAGCCCGTGCGCACCATGTCGTTGTCGCCGATGTCGCCGAGGAAGAGGCACGTGTCGGCGCCGCAGGGGCCCGCGGCGACGTCTTCCCAATCGACCGACGGGGCGCCGCGGAGGTGGTACTCCGCGAGGAGCGCGCCGCGCTCGTCGACGGCGAAGAAGCGCGCGCTGTCGCCCGAGTCGTTGTGCACGAAGAACACCCCGCGGCGACGGCGGCTCTCGACGACACCCGAGAGCTCGCCGAGCGCGGCGGAGGCGACGCGACCGCGCGCCGGGTCGAGGGCGTAGTCGACGCAGGTCGCGCAGGCCGCGTCGGAGGGGGCGCCCCCGTCGGGCGCGCGCGCGTCGGCCGTGGCGGCGTCGGTCGGCGCGGCGTCGACGACGGGCACGTCGTCGGGGCCGGCGTCGCGCGTGGGCTTCGCGTCGCCGCACGCGGCCAGGAGGAGCGCGCTCGCGAGGAGGAGTTTGCGTCGCATGGGCGCTCGGGCTCATACACCCGCTGCGCATCGGGGGTCGATGGGCGCCGCGCTGTTACACTCGCGCGATGTCGCCCACGCACGATCGCCTCACCGAGCTCTGGCAGAAGATCGACGCCTTCTTCGCCCGCGCGCGCGCCGCGCACGGCGCG
>CAISKJ010000624.1 GCA_903885885.1 uncultured delta proteobacterium | reverse complement strand
CGCTGCCCTCCGCGGGCGCCGCGGGCTGGCCGTTGCCGCCGCCCGCGGGCTGCGACGCAGTCCCCTCGCCGGGCGCGCCGCTGTTGCCACCCGTGAGCCCGCGCACCGCGTCGAGCACGCGCTGACAACCGATCGACCCTGATGCCCCCGCGACCAGCGCGAGACACAACACTGCGCGATGTTTCATGGATGGTGCTCCAGGCGAGGGCGCCCCTACGGGCCGCGGAGGGTACCGCCAACGCTCGCAGGAGTGGAAGCCTCTATGCACCTCATCGCGCGGGGGCGCCGCGTTGTCTAGAGCGTGCGCGGTTGCGATAGAGCGCGCGTCCTCCATGCGCGCAGGGTCGTTGTTTTGCTGCCTCGCATTGGCCTCCTGCACGCGGCCGTCGCTCCCGCCGCCCGCCGTGCCCGCCGCGCCCGTCGACGTCGCGCACGCGCTGCGGTGGAGCGTTCCGAAGGCCCCCTACGAGGCCCCCACGCTCGTGGGCACCGACGCTTCGGGGACGCGGCTCTATGTGGTCGGCGGCATGCGCGCCGCCGTCGACGCGCGCGGCGTGATGCGGGTGGCCCACGAGGGCCTCTCGTCGCCCATCGCGTACGCGGGCGACGCGGGCGACGGGTGGCGCTTCGTCGCGGGCGACGCGGTGCTCGAGGCCGCCCATTTTCTCGACGCGCCGCGCGTGGTCTTCAACGCCGCGCAGGGAGCGCCGGGGTGGGGCGCGGGGCGGCCGGTCTTCGTGCACGACGGAGCCCTCGCGGGCGCGCCCTTCGCGGAGTCAGAGCGCGTGCTCGACGCGGCCTTCGCCGACGCACAGCGCGGCCTCGCGGTGAGCGAGCCGGGGCGCCTCTGGGTCACCGCCGACGCGGGCGCGCGCTGGTCGCGCGTGCCCCTCGACGACGCGCCGCTGCGGGTCTTCGCCGACGCGCGCGGGCTCTTCGCGCAGGGGCGCCTGCACCGCTGGGCCATCGCCGACGGTGCGGCGCGGGTCGACGACGGGGCCCTGCCGCGCGCGCTCCCCGGCGACGAGGGTGACGCGCTGGCGTCGCGCCTCGCGGTGCGCCTCGCGGGCCTGTGGCGACCGATGCCGTCGGCCGTCGCGGGCTTCGCGCCCGACGAGGTGATCGTGGCCGCGGGCTCGCAGGTGCTTCGCTGGAGCGCCGTCACGCGCGCGCCCCTCGACGGCACCGAGCTGCACCTCGACGGCGCGGTCACCCGCGTGCTCGCGGGGCCCACGCGCCGCTTCGTCGAGCTCGCCGGGCCCGCGTCGAGCTTCACGGTGTACGAGCTCTTCGCCGACCGCGCGCCCGTCGCGCGCATGCGCGGCAACGGGTGTGTTCCCGTGGGCGACAACTACCCCGCGCTCGCGCCCCACTGCGTGCTCACGCGCGACGAGCGGCGCGTTCTGTGCCCCATGGCGACGCAGGCGTCGGAGTGCCAGCGCGCGCCCCACGCGATGATCCTCGCGCCCACGAATGAGGTCGTGGAGCTCACGCCGCCGAGCGGAGGCGACGACCTGTTCACCTCGCTCTACGGCTACGTCGGCGACCGACCGCTGTGGGAGCTCGGCGCGGGACAGCCCCCGCGGGTTGTGTTCGGCGACGCGCCCGATGCGCCCGTCGAGCCGCCGTCGGACTTCGACGCCGCGTCGGGCACCGACGAGAACGGCTCCGGCTTTGTGAGCGACCGCGAGGACGAGATCGTGGTGGGCGCAGGCCCCAGCGCCGCGAGCCTCCGCGCGCGCATCGCGGTGGCCGAAGCGAGCGCGCCCGCGACGCCCCGGTCTCTCACGCGCTGGCGGTGCACCGACGACGGCCCCGCGCGCGCGCAGGGGCTCCCCGTCGACGACGACGAGAGCTGGGAGCAGGCGGGCGCGGCGATGGCCGTGCGCGACGCGCGGCACCTCACGGCCACGTGGATGCTCGCGCCCACGGGCGGCGCGGTGTTCGCCACGGCGACGCGCGCGCTCACCCTCGACGCGGTCGACGAGGACGCGGGTCCATCGGTGTTCTGGTACCCCTGGCACAACGAGGCCGCGCGGGGGGCGCCCCTGTGGATGCTCCGCTGCGCGGGCGAGGCCGACCGTGCCGACCCTCGCTGCGCCGTGTACCGCGCCGACGCGAGCGGCGCCGCGCGCCGCGTGGGGGCCTTCGTCGATGGCGCCCGCGACGTGCAGACCGGCGTGTCCGGGATGATCGAACCGGGGCCCGAGCTCACGTTTCAGACCGCCCGCGTGGTGCCGCTGCGCGACGGCTTCGCGATGCTCCTCGTGGGCGCGCCGCGCGAGCGCGAGGCCGTCGTCAACGCCACCTGGCTCGAGGTCGCCGGTGGGGCCGTGCGCGCGTGGCCGCTGCGCGTGCGCGGGTCGTCGCGGCTCACGCTGGCGGCGTGGTCCGACGGAGCGACGGCGGGCGTGCTGCGCCACGAGCGCGACGCCGCGTGGACGCTCCTGCACCCCGAGCGCCCCGACGTCGCGATGCGCCTCGCGTGGTCGACGGTCGCGTGCGGCGCGGCGGCGCGCGACGCGCTCACGCTCGCGGCCGAGGTGCTTCGCGCCGACGGAGACGACGGCCCGCCGGAGGCCCACGCCACGATCGACATGGCCGTCGAGGGCGACCGCCTGTGCCTCCGCGGTCTGCGCCGCACGCACCGGTTCGACACCGAGCACCCCGCGGGCTTTCTGCGCGCGGTCATGACGCCGACGGGCCTCCGCGGCTTTCGCAGCGACGAGCAGAACCGCGCCGTCCCCGTGCGCTGCGCGCTCGTGCCGTGAGGCCGTTGCGAGCGGGCGCGAAACAAGGGCACCCTCCGACGCGGAGTACACGCGATGCACGACGAACGAGACCGACGCCCCGAGGCCCGCAGCGACGAGCGCAACGACCGCAACGAGCTCGCGCGCACCGACGACCGCAACCGCGACGGCGACCGCAACCGCGGCGACGATCGCAACCGTAGCGACGATCGCAACCGCGGCGACGATCGCAACCGCAACGACGACCGCAACGACCGCAACGACCGTGGCCGCGACGACGACCTCGCCGAGCGCATCGCGCGCCGCGTGGTCGAGATGCTCACCCCGCGCATCGACGACATGATTCGCCGCCAGGTCGACGACGCCCTCCGCCGCAACGACCGCGGCCGCGACCCGCGTCGCTGAGTTCACGGCACCTCCTTCACCCTCACGAAGGCGCCCGCTGAGATGCGTCGCCGCGCCGCGCTCGCCCTGCTCCCGCGCGGAGCGGAGGGGCGTGGCGATCGCGCCGCACGCCGGCCTGCACGGCCCTTCGTCGCGGTTTGCCGCAACCCGAGCGCGCAGATTTCACGCCGTGGCTTCCGCGGAGAGGCTGGGATATACAGCGGCCCCGTTTGTCATCGGCGCGCGGCGTATCGCGCGCAGTTCGAGACGAGTGAAGGAGTCGCTGCACATGAACCAACCCATTCGAAAGGTCGCCGTGCTCGGCGCGGGCGTCATGGGCGCCGGCATCGCCGCGCACCTGGCCAACGCAAGCGTCGAGGTGCTCCTGCTCGACATCGTTCCGCCGAACCTCACCGAGGCCGAGAAGGCCGACCCCGCGGCCCGCAACCGCTTCTCCGCGGGCGGGCTCGAGAAGGCCGTGAAGGCGCGCCCCGCCGCGTTCTTTCACCCGTCGCGCGCGTCGCTCGTGTCGGTGGGCAACTTCGACGACGACCTCGCCAGGGTGGCCTCGTGCGACCTCATCATCGAGGCCATCGTCGAGAACATCGACATCAAGCGCTCCCTCTTCGCGAAGCTCGACGCGCTCACCGGCGACCGCACGCTCGTCGCGTCGAACACCTCGGGCCTGCGCATCGCCGCCATGGTCGAAGGCCGCAGCGAGTCGTTTCGCAGCCGCTTCATGGTGATTCACTTCTTCAACCCGCCCCGCTACATGAAGCTGCTCGAGCTCGTGCCGGGCGCCGAGACCTCGCCCGCGTCGTTCGAACGCGTGAAGCGCTTCTCGGCCGATGTTCTCGGCAAGGGCGTGGTCGTCGCGAAGGACACCACCAACTTCATCGGCAACCGCGTGGGCGCCTACGCCATGATGGCCGCCATTCAGCAGATGGTGACCGACGGCCTCTCGCCCGAAGACGTCGACGCCATCGTGGGCACGCCGATGGGCCGCCCCAAGAGCGCCGCGTTTCGCACCGCCGACATGGTGGGCATCGACACCTTCGTGCACGTGGCCGACAACTGCTACAAGTCGCTCACCGACGACGAAGACCGCGACACCTTTCAGGTGCCCGCCTACATCCGCACGATGGTCGAGAAGAAGCAGCTCGGCGACAAGACCAAAGGCGGCTTCTACAAGAAGAGCGAGGGCGGTCTCCTCACGCTCGACCCGACCACGGGCGCGTACCGCGAGAAGCAGTCGAACCCCGCCATCAGCAAGTTCATCAAGAGCCTGCGCGACGTCGACGACGTGGGCGAGCGGCTCCGCAGGCTCGTGGCCGACCCCGGGCCCGCGGGTCAGTTCGCGTGGAAGGTGCTGTCGAAGGGCCTCGCCTACTCGGCGCGCCGCATCGGTGAGATCACCGACGACCTCTCGGCCATCGATGACGCCATGCGCTGGGGCTACAACTGGGAGCTCGGTCCTTTTGAGACCTGGGACGCCCTCGGGGTCAAGGCCACCACCGATCGCATGATCGCCGACGGCATCGCGCTGCCCGCTTCGATCATCGCGATGGGCGAGAAGGGCGTCACGTCGTTCTATCAAGACGGCACCGTGTACGACCTCGCGAAGGGCGAGTACGTGGCGCGGGCGACCGACGCGCGCGCCGTGACGTTGCGCGCCGCGCGGGCGTCGAAGGGCCGCGAGCCCGTGTACGCCAACAACGGCGCCGAGCTGTGGGAGATCGGCGACGACGTCGTGGCCCTCACGCTGCGCTCGAAGATGAACTCCGTCGACCCCGAGGTGATCGAGGCGATGGAGCGCGCCGTCGAGATCGCCGAGACGAAGTACCAGGGCCTCGTGCTCTTCAACGAGGGCGACAACTTCTCGGTGGGCGCCAACCTCGCGCTCGTCGCGATGGCCGCCGCGTCGGGCGATTTCGACTCCCTCGGTCGCCTCTGCCGGGCGTTTCAGCAGGTGAACCAGCGCATGAAGTATGCGGCGGTCCCCGTGGTGGCCGCGCCCTTCGGCATGGCCCTCGGCGGCGGCCTCGAGATGTGCCTCGGCGCCGGCGCGGTGCAGGCCGCGGCGGAGACCTACGCGGGCCTCGTCGAAGTGGGAATGGGCATCATTCCGGGCGGCGCGGGCACGCTCAATCTTCTCTGGCGCGCCTTCGAAGGCGTGCCCGAGGGCGCCGCGGTGGACCCGTATGCGCTCGTGACGCAGGTGTTCAAGAACATCGCGCTCGCCAAGGTGGCCACCAGCGCCGACGAGGCGAAGGAGCTCGGCTTCTTCCGCCGCACCGACGGCATCACCTTCGATCGCGCGCGGCTGCTTCACGATGCGCGCGCGAAGGCCGTGGGCATGGCGCAGGCCGGGTATCACCCGCCGGCGCGCAAGGCCTACAAGCTCCCGGGCGAGAGCGGCATCGCGACGCTCAAGATGATGGTGCTGTCGCTCGTGCAGGGCGGCCAGGCCACGGCCCACGACGGCACCGTGGCGCTCCAGCTCGCCAACGTGCTCTGCGGCGGCCTCGACGGCGCCGTGGCGCCCGTCACCGAAGAGAAGCTCCTCGAGCTCGAGGCCGAGGCCTTTCTCTCGCTCTGCGGCGAGCAGAAGACGCAAGAGCGCATGCAGTACTTTCTCATGAACAACAAGCCCCTGCGCAACTAGGAGAGAGAGACGCCAATGACCGACGTCGTCATCGCAGCCGCCGTACGCAGCGCCGTGGGCCGCGCCCACAAGGGAGCGCTCGCGCAGACCCGCCCCGACGACCTCGCGGGCATGGTGGTGCGCGAGCTCCTCGCCCGCGTTCCCCAGCTTAGCCCCGCCGAGGTCGACGACCTCGTGCTCGGGTGCGCCATGCCCGAAGGCGAGCAGGGCCTCAACATCGCGCGCGTCGTGGGCCTCCTCGGCGGTCTCCCCATCGAGACGCCCGCGCTCACCGTAAACCGCTTCTGCTCGAGCGGTCTTCAAGCCATCGCGCAGGCCGCCGAGCGCGTGGCCTTCGGCAGCTCCGACGTCATCGTCGCGGGCGGCGTCGAGTCGATGACCATGGTGCCCATGACGGGCAACAAGCTCTCGGTGAGCGCCGAGGTCATGCGCGATTTTCCCACGGCGTACACCCCCATGGGTATCACCGCCGAGAACGTCGCCACGCGCTTCGGCGTGAGCCGTCAGGCGCAAGACGAGTTCGCCGCGCGCAGCCACCAGAAGGCCGCAAGGGCGCAGGCCGAGGGCCGCTTCGACGCCGAGATCGCCGCGGTGAAGGCCGTGCGGTACGTCACGCGCGACGGCAAGCCCGTGCACGACGACGTGTCGTTCTCGCGCGACGAGTTCGTGCGCGCCGACACCACCGCCGAGAAGCTCGGGGCGCTCAAGCCCGTGTTCTCGGCCACGGGGTCGGTCACGGCGGGCAACAGCTCGCCCCTCAGCGACGGCGCCGCCGCGTCGGTGGTGATGTCGAAGGCCAAGGCCGACGCGCTGGGCGTCAAGCCGCTGGCTTATTTCAGGGGCTTTCAGGTGGCGGGCGTGGCGCCCGACATCATGGGCGTGGGCCCGGTGCCCGCGGTGCGCAAGCTCCTCGCGAAGCACAACCTCACGATCAACGACATCGACCTCATCGAGATGAACGAGGCCTTCGCCGCGCAGGCCGTGTACTGCCAGCGCGAGCTCGGCATCAGCGACGATCGGCTCAACGTCAACGGCGGCGCCATCGCCCTCGGG
>CAISKJ010000623.1 GCA_903885885.1 uncultured delta proteobacterium | reverse complement strand
CCTCGAAGCCCCGCTCGATCGGCTCGAGGGCCTCGAAGAGCGTCACGCGTGCCGTGTGCCGATCGGCGTCCCAGCCCGTCACGCGCACCGTGCCGAGGATCCGCACCAGCACGCCCTCTTCGCCGGCCGTCCGATCGTGGGCCTCGATCCGACGGAAGATCGTGTACTCGCCCGACGGCTCGGACTGGCCCTCGGGGAGCCGATCGAAGCGGACGTAGGCCTGATCGAACGGGGAGAGCAGCATGTGATCGTCGGGCGAACCGACGATCAACCCCGCCGTCTCGAGCGCCTCGGCGTCGAGCCAGCCCTGCTCGCGCAAGAAGACCGTGCCCGGCTCGACCGCCCCCCGCGCGCGACCGACCGACCGCGTCAAGTTCGGGACGATGACGGCGCCCTGCCCCTCGCCGCGAAGCCGGACCGACTGCTGCGGATAGATCCAATGCGGATTGGTGATCTCGGGGTTGAACGACCAGACCCGCGGCCAGGCGTAGGGGTCACCGAAGAAGTGACCGCTGATGTCCCACAGCGTGTCGCCGCGATGGACCTCGTAGGTCGCGGGAGGATCCTGCACGCCGCCCCGCTGGAACGGCAGGCGGGCGTGGCTCGTCGTCCCGGAGCCCATGTCGAGCCACGCGTCCTCGTCCTGGGCGTGCGCGCTCGCGGCACCCCATGCTCCACCGACGAGTGGACCCAGGACCAGCGCCGACGCGCCCAGCAGCCGCAACGTACGAGACATCGATCAGGTCTCCTCGCGCGACGCCATGCGCGCCGCAACGCTCTCGGGGAACTGCGTACGAACCCGCTGGAACGCCGCGCGCGCGCGCACGGTGTCCCCGAGTCTCTGATGGCAGAGGCCGACACGCAGGATCGCATCGGGCACCTTGTTGCCGTCCGGATACCGCGCGATCATCCGCTCCAGCACGTCGATGGCGCGTCGGTACTCGCGCTGGGCCGCGAGCACTTCCCCCTGCCAGTACAGGGCGTTGTCGGCGTATGGATGGTCGGGGTGGGCGCGGACGAATTGCTCCAGGGCGGGCAGCGCCTCCGCCCACCTGCGCGCCTCGACGTGGGCCAGCGCCGCACGGTACGCGGCGACCGACGCATCGTCCCGACGCCCGGCCGAGGCCACCGCCTCGCCCGTGCCCGGGACCCGAGGCGCTGGCATCTCGGCGGCCGGAGGATCGACGACCACGACGGGCGCGTCGGGAATCGCAGGCACGGGCTCGGGGACCCCGGGCACGCCAGCGACGGGCAAGCGTTCGAACGACGCCGGTGAGGGGGCGGCCGCGACACTCGCGGGGGCGAGCGGACCGGGCAACGCCGCGACGCCGTCGAACCCTGCCGGACGAGGGGTGCCGTGGAGGCGCAGCACGGGGCGGGCCTCGGAGCCGCGGGAAAGGGCCGGCCCTTCGTCGCGCCCGGGCGATGCGGTGTCGTCGCCGGACGAGGGCGCGGGCGCGTCGTCCAGCAGTTCACCCGTCGTGCGGCCGGCGCCGATGCGGGTCGAAGCACCACGGGCGGCGCGAAGCTCCGCCATCCCCGCGCGCAACTGCTCGACCTCCACCGTCCGCCGCGCCAGCTGCCCCTCGAGCTCGTGGATCCGCCTCGCCTGAGATTCGAGCGTCACGGGCGCGCGCTCGCCGCCCGACGTGGCGGCGCCTGACGCGCGCGCGGACGTTTGCGACGCCCCGCCGCACCCGCCGAGCAAGGACACGATCACGAGTGCACGGCAGAAGCGCATCGTCTCTCAGGGTAGGAAGAGGTCGCCTCGGCGGTCAACAAACGAACGGGCCGGGCAGCGCCGGACTCACTCGTCATCGGCCGCGGCGGCGGCGGTCGCGGCGCGGAGCGGGAGGTTCATCGGATTGAACATCCGGGCCATCTTGTGATGGTTGCCGTGATAGAAAATGCCGAAGAACATCCGGTTCAGGATCCAGAACGCGCCGTGGTCCAGGTTCGTCGGCTCGATCGTCGCGCCTTCCGAGTGGGCGTTGTGGCCCGCCCAGTTGAAGAAGATGACGAAGAGCGCGGCGAACACGAACGAAGGCATGAAGAGCACCCAGAACACCGGGGCGCCGAGCACCACGAGCCAGGCGAAGGCGATCGCTGCGCCGCTGAGGAACGAGAGGACCGACCGCACCTTCTCGTAGCGTCGGTTCTCCGGGGTGTCGCCGTAGAGATCGAGGTACTGCTGCTGCAGCGTCCGCTCGACGCCGACGATCGTCTCGAGCACGTACGGCCAGTAGCGACGGGTCGCCGGGTGCGGGTCGAAGCGCGGGTCATCGGAGTGGCGGTGGTGCCGCCGGTGCATG
>CAISKJ010000622.1 GCA_903885885.1 uncultured delta proteobacterium | reverse complement strand
GAGAAGGCCGCGCTCCTGCCGCCCGACCTGCGCAGCGCGTTCTGGAGCGACGCGCGCCGCGCGGCCCTGCGCGCCCACCACGCGACGGCGCCCCGCGGCGTGGCCGAGGCGACGCCCGTGAGCCGCCGCGTGGCGATCACGGCGCACTCGGTGATGGGCACGCGCGGCGGCGCCACGAGCAACTCGCTGGGCCCCACGTTCATCGCGTCCGACGAGCGCCTGGTGCTGCTCCTGGAGCTGTCGCGCCGGGTCGGCGAGGCGCACACCGTCGAGCGCGTGCTCGAGCAGGCCGTGCGCAGCGCGGTGGAGCTCACCCACGCCGAGCGCGGCGCCATTCTGCTCGCGGGCGACGATGGGGTTCTCCACGAGCGGGTGCGCACGGGCACCTTTCGCGGCGACGGGCCCGACGAGGCCTTCTCGCGCAGCATCGCCGAGAGCGTGTGGATCGACGGCGAGCCCGTGGTCACCCTCAACGCGCAGGGCGACCGTCGCTTCGCGGATTTTCGCTCGGTGCACGAGCTGGGCATCGCGGCCATCGCGGCGGTTCCGCTGCGCGCGGGCGGCCGCACGCTCGGGGTTCTCTACGTCGAGAACCGCCGTCGGCGCACCGCGTGGTCGAACACCGACGTGTCGCTCATGGCGGCCTTCGCCGAGCAGTCGGGCATCGCGGTGGAGCACGCGCGCCTCGTCGAGGAGCTCGAGGCCCGCACGCGCGAGCTCGAGGCCGCGCGGCGCGAGATCGAGGGGCTCCTCGAGGAGCGCACGCAGGAGCTCGAGCAGACGAAGACCTCGCTCGCGCGGGCGCAGGAGGCGCTCAAGCGCCGCTTCGCCCCCGACGGGGTGGTGGCGCACACCGAGGCGATGCGCAAGGTGTTCTCGATCGTCGATCGGGTGCGCGACTCCGACGTGCCCGTGGTGATCGAGGGCGAGTCGGGCACGGGCAAGGAGCTCATCGCGCGGGCGCTGCATTTCTCGGGGTCGCGCGCGAAGGGCCCCTTCGTGGTGGTGAACTGCGGCGCCATCCCCGAGACGCTGCTCGAGAGCGAGCTCTTCGGCCACGTGAAGGGAGCCTTCACGGGCGCCGAGCGCGACCGCAAGGGGCTCATCGCGAGCGCCCACGGGGGCACGCTCTTTCTCGACGAGGTGAGCGAGATGTCGCCGCGCATGCAGGTCGAGCTGCTGCGCGTGCTGCAAGACCGCCGCGTGCGCCCCGTCGGCAGCGAGAGCGACCTCGCCGTCGACGTGCGCATCGTGGCCGCGAGCAACCGCCCGCTCAACGACCTCGTGCGCGAGGCGCGCTTCCGCGAAGACCTCTTCTATCGGCTCAGCGTGGTGACGGTGCGCATCCCCGCGCTGCGCGAGCGCCTCGACGACATCCCCGGCCTGGCGACGCACTTCCTCGCGGAGTTCGGCCGCGAGCAGGGCACCGGGCGCCGGCGGCTCTCGCGCGACGCGCTCGCCAGGCTCCTGCGCGCGCCGTGGCCGGGCAACGTGCGTCAGCTGCGGCACACGCTCGAGAGCGCCGCGGTGCTCTGCGAGGGCGACGTCATCGAGGCCGACATGCTCCGCGTGGGAGAGAGCGCGCCGACGGTCGTCGCGAGCCCCACGGGCGTCGCGGCGCAGCCCGGCGCGGCCCCGTCGCCCCTCGCGGTGCGCAAGGCCAGCGAGCGCCAGAAGATCATCGACGCCCTCGAAGAGGCCGCGTGGAACAAGGTTCGTGCGGCCCAGGTGCTCGGCATGCCCCGACGCACGCTCTACCGAAGGCTCCGCGAGTACGGCCTGCTCGAGTAGCGCACTGGACGGGCGCGGTCCGTGTGCCGTAGTGTGCCGACGCGTCGCGTGGCGCGGCATCGACGCCCGTGCGGGTCTTCGCGGCGCGGTGGCCTCGGGCGGGTTGCTTCGCGGCGGCTCGCTCCGTGCACTGTGACCGCGATTGGGAGACTCTCTGCCGTGCTGAAGACCGCGCCCCTCCGACTGCTGCTGCTGACCGCGATGGGTCTCGGGTGCGTCTTCACGTCGCGCCCGCAGCTTCCGTTCAACGATGGCGGGGCGGAGTTCGACGCGGTCTACGACAGCCCGGCGGTCGCGAGCGACGTGCCCTCGCCGCCCGTCGACGCCGACCGCTTCGACGACGTGCCGACGCCCTTCGACGCGGCCGCGCCCGCGACCGACGTCGGCGCCGCCTCCGACGTGCCCACCGAGACCGACCAGTGCCGCGCGCCCGCGCGCAGCCCCGACGCGGGCGACGCCGGCGACGCGGGCTTCTTCAACAACCGTGGCGAGCCCTGCGACCCGGCCACCTACGACGCGAGCGTCGATGCCGACGACGCGAGCGACGTCAGCGATGGCGACGCGAGCGATGGCGGCGACGCGAGCGACGGCGGCGACGCGCGCGATCTCGACGCGCCGGGGGCCGACCGATGAGCGGCCGGTCGCGCGTCGCGCTGCTCGTGTGCGCGCTCGGCCTCGGGTGCGTGTTTACGTCGCGCCCGCAGCTCCCCGGCAACGACGACGCCCGCAACAGCGACGCCGCGACGGGCACGCTCGCGGGCAACGACGCGGCTGCCTACGACGCGGGCCCCGCCTACGACACGGCACCGCCGCCCACCGCCGACGCCGACGCGAGCGCCGACGCGGCCCTGCGCGACGCCTCGCCCTGCGACCTCGACGCAGCCGACGCAGGCGACGCCGACGACGCGGCCGACGGTGACGCCGGTGACGCCGCCCCGCTGCTCCGCTGCGACGCCGAACGCGATGGCACCGCCGCGAGCGCGGGCGGGCGCTGACGGAGCCGCGCGACGCGATGGTGGTGATCGACGAGGC
Organism: uncultured delta proteobacterium; assembly: GCA_903885885.1. Lineage (GTDB taxonomy): Bacteria > Myxococcota_A > Polyangia > Polyangiales > CAISKJ01. Next base: position 4,631 of record CAISKJ010000622.1, on the reverse strand, counting down.
GCGCGACTGGGGCGGTGCGTTCAACCGCCGGTGGGGGCCCTCGGCGCACCTGCTCTCGGACCTGCCCGGCGACGAGGGGACGCGCGAGCTCACGGCCTTCGCCGTTTCACTCGGCATCCCCGCCGAGGCCATTCAGCACCGCGGGCGCTACAGCGAGCACTTCGACCTCGCGGGGCCCTGGCTCGAGGCCGCCCACGCCGCCGGCGCGCAGCCCGTCGACCGCTACGCGCTCGTGGCCATTCTGCGTCGCAAGCGCGCCACGCCCGGCCCACCATCGCTCCGCTGACGTTCGCGTGATCGCCGCGCCGGAGGCGTTTTTTTCGCGCAAGGGTTTCGTTGAAACGCTCGGCGTTCGCCGATAAAAGTCTCGTCGCGCGTCGCGCCTGGCGATCCGCACGTGGAGGAGCCTCACCCGATGCGCACACAATCGCTCGACCCTCGCCTGTTGCTCGCCGTGTCGCTCTCCGTCGCGGCCTGCAGCGACCCGACGCCTGCCGCGGTCGACGCCGCCGCCGACACCGCTGCCGACGCGTCCACCGACGCCGCGTCGGCGTGCACGCCCTCGCGCGCCGAGTGGAACGCCACCGTCCTCCCCCTGGTGACGCAGCACTGCGGCAACTGCCACGGGCCGACGCCCTCCTACGGCTCGCCCTACTCGCTCGTCGACTACGACGGGCTCTTGCGCGCGACCTCCGTGGGGCGCCCCGTCGACCACATTGCGCGCCAGCTCATCGAGGGCAACATGCCCCCGTCGGGCTCGCCCGCGATGCCCTTCGCAGCGCGCCGCACCGTCGCGGCCTGGGCCAGCTGCGGGGCGAGCGTTCCGACCGAGACGCCCGCGCTCCAGGCGAGCCGCCCGGTGTTCCAATCGTCCGATCGCCCCCTCGCGGGCCTCCCGACCTTCGACCTCACGGCGCAGCGCTACCCCGTCGGGCCCGACGTCACCGACCGCTACCAGTGCTTCGCCTTCGACGCGCCCGTCACGGAGCCGCGCTTCATCCGCCGCATGGAGGCGCTCCTCGACGAGGGCCGCGTGGTGCACCACATCGTGCTCCTGCGCGACCCCGACCGCAGCACCGCGGCCACGCCGTCGTTCTCGTGCTCGGGCATGCCCGCGAGCAGCCAGTACCTCTACGCCTGGGCGCCGGGGCAGAACGCCTTCGAGTTCCCCAGCGGCGGCCTGCGCATCGCGCCGGGGCAGCGCTTCATCCTCCAGGTCCATTACAACAACGGCTCGCGCGTGCCCGACGTGGTCGACTCGAGCGGCGTGCGCCTCTTCCACGACGCGCCCGGCGGCACCGAGTACGGCATGGTCGCCATCGGCCCCCAGGGCTTCTCGATCGCGCCGCGCAGCGCGGGCCACGCCGAGAGCAACTGCACCCTCCGCGCGAACACCACCATCCTCGCGGGCATGCCCCACATGCACGTGATCGGCACGGGCTTCTCGCAGACGGTCGTTCACGCCGACGGCACCCGCGACCCCCTCATCGACCTCACGGGCTGGCGCTTCGACTCGCAGCTCTTCTACGACCTGGGTCGCACGCTGCGCACGGGCGACAAGCTCGTCACGCGCTGCGACTTCAACAACCTCACGGCCGAGGCGGTGCGCAGCGGCAACGGCACGCGCGACGAGATGTGCTTCGGCTTCACCTACGTGACGCCGCCGCCCTCGCTCAGCTACTGCGACGAGGGCACCATCGACGTCGAGCGCGTGCCCTACAGCCCCGGCTCGTGCGCCCCCGCCGACGCGCCCACGGACCTGTCGCTCGTCGACGTGCGCGTGCAGGTGGGCGCCGCCCCCGCGGCCACGGGCGGGGTCATCCCCGCGGGCCGATGGACGCTCACGGGCCTCGAGATGTACCTCACGGGCCTCGCGACGGGCCTCGGCGACCTCGACCTCGCGCAGACCCGCGTGCGCGCCCGCGGTCAGGCCTGGGTGCGCGACGGGCGCTTCACCCTCGACTCGGTGGCGGGCCTGCACCTGGTCACCACCAACGGCGTCACCTACGACCGCGGCCTCCCCGTCGCCTTCTCGGGGCCCTTCGCGGCCACCACCACGAGCCCCCTCACGGTGCGCTCCGACTGCGGCATCACCAGCGAGATCCCCCTCGCGTACAGCGTCACCGGCGACGAGCTCGCCGTCGCCTCGCCGCAGCAGGGCCTCGGCTCGCTGCGCCTCACGGCGCGCTACGTCTTCCGCCGCGCGCCCTGAGCCCCCCGCGCGTCAAGCCGCTACGGAACCTCGTCGACGACGGTGACCTCGCGCGCGTCGGTGGCCATCGCCGAGCCCGCCGCGTCGAGCACGCGCGCTTCGAAGCGCACCCGCCGCCCCGCGGCCTGCGCGGGCCCTGAGATCTGCAAGATCACCAGCTCGCTCGTGGCCGACTCGTAGCCCGCCGCGGTCTGCACGAGGCCGCGCCCGAGCACGCGACGCAGCCGGTCGCCCTCGACGGTGAGCACCGCGCCGTCGTCGAGCGCCGTCACGCGAAACGACAGGTACACGTCGCTCGCGAGCCCGCAGTACCGCACGCGCCCGTAGATGTGATAGCCGCCCTGCGAGCCGTGCACGAGCTCGGCGCGCCCGGTGCCGTCGAGGGGCAGCGACTGCCACGCGCGCTCGCCGCTCCCCAGCTCGACGCGCGGCGCACAGCGCGCAGCATCAACCGTCACACCGCCGTCGACCGTGGGCACCGACGACGAGCACGCGACGCACGCGATCAGGGCGAGGCCGGGGAGTCGCACGCGTCGGTTATACCAGCCCCGCGCGCGGCGGTGGTATGGTGCGGGCGATGAGACGCGCGATGCCCTGGATGCTGATCGTGGCGCTGGCCGCGTGCGTGGCCAAGCCCGAGGCGACGCGCAGCGGGGGCACCGCGTGCCGGCGCGACGAAGACTGCAACGGCGGCGCCTCGTGCGGCGAGCTCGCGCTGTGCGTGCAGGGCTTCTGCGCGGTCGACACGGTGTTTCGCACCTGCGTCGACGGGGGCTACGCCGACGCGCAGCGCACGAGCGAGTGCATCACCTACGTGAGCTGCAACACCGCGGCGTGCGGCCCCCTCGTGGCGTGCGTCGACGGCCTCTGCAACGCGTCGGCGCCGCGCGTCAACGTGCCCTGCGACGCGGGCGTCGACTGAGCGTCAGCCCTCGTCGCGCAGCGTGCGCAACATCACGAGAAAGAACGGCCCGCCCACGAGCGCGGTGAGCGCCCCCACCGGGGGCTCGGTGCCCAGCGCGAGAAACACCATGCGCGCCGCGAGGTCGGCGAGCACGAGGAGCGTCGCGCCGCCGAGGAAGCACCCCGGGAGCACCCAGCGGTGGTCGGCGCCGAGCCACGCGCGCACGTAGTGGGGCACGAGCAGGCCGACGAAGGGGATGAGCCCGCACACGCTCACCACCGCGGCCACGACGAGCGAGCTCGCGAGGAAGATCCCCGCCCGCGCGGCCGTCACGCGCACGCCGAGGCTCGCCGCGGTGTCGTCGCCGAGGGCGAGCAGGTTCATCGCCTTGGTCATCGCGAAGAGGGCCGCCGAGCCCGTGAGCACGAGCGCGCCCACGAGGGCCACGCGCGACGCGGGCTCTTCGGTGACCACACCCAGCAGCAGCGACAGGGTCTCTTGCGCGCGCCCCGAGGCCGACACCGAGCGAATGAACGCGAGGGCCGCGCTCGCGCACGCGTTGAACACCAGGCCCGCGAGCAGGAGCGACTCGACGCCCACGCGCCCCGACGCGCGCGCCGCCACGAGCACCGCCGCCGTGGCCCCCCAGCGCGCCCGCAAAGGCCGCCAGGGGGATCACCACGCCCCCGAGGCCCGCGAGCACCGCGACGGAGGCCCCGAGGGCCGCGCCGCCCGACACGCCGAGCGCGTACGGGTCGCCCAGGGGGTTGCGCAGGAGGGCCTGAAACGACGCGCCTACGAGGGCGAGCGCGCCGCCCGCGAGGGCGCCGAGGCACACCCGCGCGAGGCGCGCGCCGGCGATGGCCGCGTCGAGGCCGTCGGGGTCGCGCCACGCCGCGCGAAACGACACGGGCGCCACGCCGAGGCGCAGCGCGAGGAGCACGGCGCAGGGCGCGGCGAGCGCGAGCAGGGCCATGCGCAGCGCGCGGCTCACGCGGTCACCGGTTGCGCTCCCACAGGATGCGCAGGCCCTGCAGGGTGAGAAAATCGTCGACGACCTCGATGGCCTTCGACTCGGGCCCGATGAGCCGCGCGAGGCCCCCCGTCGCGATCACCTTGCAGGGGAAGCCCATCTCGCCGCGGAGGCGCTCGACGAGCCCGTCGACGAGGCCCACGTAGCCGAACACGATGCCCGACTGCATCGCGTGCAGCGTGTTGCGCCCGAGGGCCCGCGCGGGCCGCGCGATCTCGACGCGGGGCAGGCGCGCGGCGCGCGAGAAGAGCGCGTCGGCCGAGATCTGGATGCCCGGGCAGATGACCCCGCCGAGGTACTCGCCCTTCGGCGACACCACGTCGAAGGTGGTGGCCGTGCCGAGGTCGACCACGATCATCCCGCAGCGCTCGCGCTCGTAGGCGGCGACGGCGTTCACGATGGGGTCGGCGCCCACCTCGCGGGGGTTCTCGATGAGAATGGGCATCCCCGTCTAGATGCCGGGGCCCACCCCCATGGGCTCG
>CAISKJ010000621.1 GCA_903885885.1 uncultured delta proteobacterium | reverse complement strand
TATCGGTGGGGGGCGTGTCGACGGTCACGCGATCGCTCGCAGCGTCGGTGCGCGCGATGTCGTCAACGGGCGCGTCGGGGTTGCACGCGATGGGCAGGCAGCGCGTGTAGAGCACGCACGGGCCCCAGCAGGAGCCCGACACGGAGGCGACCTCGCCGCCGCCGGCGCACACCGGGGGGATGCGGTCGCAGAGCGCGTGGGAGGGGTCGCAGTCGACGAGGGAGCTCGCGTCGGGGGCGACGCCGGCGTCGCAGATCCAACCCGAGGGGCCGCAGGTGCAGGCGCCCGGCGGGCGTCCGACGCACGCGCACTGTGACGGGAAGACGGAGCCCGCTTCGCATTGCCACGCGGTGCCTACGCAGCGCGCCTGCGAGATGGCGTCGCCGCAGGTGCCGCCCGCGGTGCCCGACACACAGCCCGGGTTCGCGCCGTTGCAGGCGCCCGCGTCGGTGAGCGGCGTGTCGGCGAGGGGCGTGTCGGCGAGGGGCGTGTCGGTGGGGGGCGTATCGGTGGGGGGCGTGTCGACGGTCACGCGATCGCTCGCAGCGTCGGTGCGCGCGATGTCGTCAACGGGCGCGTCGGGCGCGGTGACGTCGGCGGTGTCGAGGGTGACGTCGCGCGTGACGTCAGGCGTCGAGTCGATCGCGGCGTCGGCGCCCGAAGGAGACGTCGTATCGCCGCAGGCCGTGAGCGCCGTGTACGAGGCGAAGAGAAGGAGCGTGCGAAGCTTCATCGCGCGAGCGTAATGCGATCGCGTGTGCGATGAAAACACCCTGCGTCGCGGGCTTCGAAACGAAGCGAGCGGAGGAACCGACATCTGCCTCATCAGGCTGGTGTGGTGACTCCGCTGCGTTGGCCCGACGATGTCCCCCGACATCTTCAGGGCTGAGTGGCGCGCCCGAGAGGAATCGAACCTCTAACCTCCAGATCCGTAGTCTGATGCTCTATCCAATTGAGCTACGGGCGCGTTGGGGAGACGGGTTGTATCCAGACGGCCCCCCAGTGTCAACAATAAATCTTCTGCGATTCGTTCGATTGTCTCGGCGACGTTGTTTCTCGTCGCCGCGCGCGCCTCGCGCAGCGCGAAAGGACGCCTTGCAGGCGCGGCCGCGATTCGAGAGTCTCACGGTGCGTGAAGTCCTGTCCTGCGTGCAAATCGAACTTTCCTGGCAAGACCCCGCGGTGCCCCCTCGACGGGTCGACGCTCATCGACGCGGGCCCCGATCGGCTGGGGGGCCGCGTCGTCGCGGGGCGCTACCGCTTCGTCGACCGTTGCGGCGCGGGCCCTGTCTCCGAGGTGTATCGCACCATCGACGTGCGCACCGGCGCGCTCGTCGCGGCGCGCATGCTCCCGCAGCCCGTCGCCGCGGATCCCTGGTATCGCGCGCGCTTGCAGGAGCAGGTGCGCTGCTTTCGACGCGCGGCGCCGCACGACGCGCTCATCCCCGTGCTCGACGTGATCGACGACGTGGCGGGCGGTCGCACGCTCGTGGTCACCGAGTTCGTCGCGAAGCCGCCGCTCCCGCACGTGCTCGTGGCGGGGCCCGTGGCGCTCCCCGCGGCGCTCGACGCGGGCGCTCAGCTCGCGGCCCTCGTCGAGCACCTCCAC
>CAISKJ010000620.1 GCA_903885885.1 uncultured delta proteobacterium | reverse complement strand
CGTGGCGTCGAGGCGCAGGGGCGTCGGGGCGGTGATGGCGTCGAAGATCTTCGCCGAGCGGCGCAGGTCGTCTTCGCGCTCGAAGAGGTTGCCCTTGCCGCGGCTGTTCACCCGCGCCACGCCGTCGCGGGCGTCGATCTCGAGGATCACCAGGAGGTCCGGGCGCGGGGCGATCTCCTCGTTGCGGCGCTGAATCTCCGCGGGGTCGAGGCCGCGCGCGCCCTGGTACGCCATCGACGAGAAGTAGTACCGGTCGACGAGCACGACCTTGCCCGCGGCGATCGACGGCGCGATGAGGTCGCGCACGTGCTCGCGCCGATCGGCGATGAAGGTCTCGAGCTCGTCGTCGGGCGAGAGGCGCCCCGTGGTGGCCGACGCGCGCAGCCTGCGACCGTGCGGCCCGTCGGTGGGCTCGTGCGTGCGAACGACCTCGTAGCCCTCGCGGGCGAGGGCCTCGGCGACGCGCGCGACCTGCGTGCTCTTGCCCGCGCCGTCGATGCCCTCGATGGCCACGAGCACGCCGGACGATCCTGCGACCTTCGACATAGTCCACGGATCATCCCATGCGGGCGCCGCGGGGCCGAATTTCTGCGGGTGGCTCAGCGCCGCGCTACCCCAGGCGCTCGCGCTCCGTGTCGCGGGTGTAGAGCTGCACGATCTCGCGCAGCGCCTGCAGCGTGACGGGCTTCTCGAGGCACTGGTTGGGCACCGCGGCGAAGAAGTCGGCGACGCCGCTGCGGCTCACGCCGCCCGTCATGAAGACGAAGCGCTCGGCCCGGTGCGGCGCGCGCGCCTTCACGAGGCGAAAGAGGTCGGCGCCCGTGAGGTGCGGCATGATGATGTCGCAGAGCACCACGTCGAAGTGCGCGTCGGTGCAGAGGAGCTCGAGCGCCTCGCGGGGGTCGCTCTCGGTCACCACGTCGCAGTGCGAGCCCAGGCCCCGCGCGATCACCCGGAGGAGCGGCACCTCGTCGTCGATGACGAGCACGCGGCCGCGCTTCGGGGGGCTCACCACCGTGATCGAGGGCTGCGACGGGCGAGGGCTCTGGGCGACGGGGAGCGTGACGTGAAAGCGCGCGCCGCGCCCCACCGTCGACTCGCAGGTGATCACTCCGCCGAGGCTCGCGGCGAGGTTCTGCGAGACCGAGAGGCCGAGCCCCGCGCCCTCGCCCACGGCCTTCGTGGTGAAGAAGGGCTCGAAGATGCGCCCGAGCACCGCGGGCTCGATGCCGGGCCCGTTGTCGAAGACCGAGAGGGTCACCGTGTCGTCGGTGTGCGAGCAGCGCACCACCACGCGGTTGCGCGTGGGGTTGTTGGTCTCAAACGCCTGCCCCGCGTTGATGAGCAGGTTGACCAGGATCTGCGCGAGGCGCGACTCATCGGCGAGCACGGGCGGAACCGGCGTGAGGTCGAGCACCACCGAGGCGCGCTGTCGGAGCTCGTGCATCGCCATGTTGAGGCTGAGCTCGACCACCGTGGGAACGTGCGTGGGCGTCGGCTCCGCGGGGTCGCGGCCGAGGGCCTTGAGCCCCTGCACCACGCCGCGGATGCGCTCGGCGCCGCCGCGCGCGTCGAGGAGCGACTGCACCAGCCCGCGGTAGCGAGGCCCGTCGAGGCCGCGCAGCTCGTCGAGGGCGTACTCGAGGCTCGCGCACACAAAAGCCAGCGGGTTGTTGATCTCGTGGCCGACGCCCGCCGCGAGGGCGCCGGTGGTCACCAGGCGCTCCTGCTTCGCGAGGCGCTCGCTGCGGGTCTGCGCGTCGCGCTCGGCGGTCACGTCGTGAAACAGCACGTACACGCCGTAGGGCGCCGCGTGGCCCGCGCTGAAGAGCGGGCGGGCGCTCACGCGGAGCCACGCGGTCGCACCGTTCGGCGGGCGCAGGCCCAGCACCACGTCGGTGACGGGCTTCGCGGTGCGCAACACCACCGTCGGCGGGTGCTCCTCGAACGGAAAGGGCGTGCCATCGTCGCGGAGCACCTCGTACGTCGCGGGCAGCAGCCGAGGGCCGAGCACCTGCTCGCGGGCGAGTCCGAGGATGCGCAGCGCCGCCGGGTTGCACGCCACGATGTCGCCCGTGGCCCGCATCATCACCACGCCCTCGGCCATGTTGTCGAAGAGGCTGCTCAGCCTCCCTTCGCTGTCGTGGAGGGCGAGCTCGCTCGAGCGCTCGCGCGACAGGTCGCGCCCCATGGCGTAGATGGTGTCGGCGTCCATCGAGACGCTCCACGCGGTGGGGACCCACCACCCCTCGCGATGCCGCAGGCGCACCTCGAAGCGCATCACCATCTGCTTGCCGAGGGACTTGAGTTTGACGGCCTCGTCGCGCGTGCGGGCGAAGTCGTCGGGGTGCACCAGCGCGGTGAGGGGCATGGCGACGAGCTCCTCGTAGGAGCGCCCGAGGAGCGCGGTGTACGCGGGGTTCGCCGAGCGCATGGCCCTGGTCGCGCGGTCGATGGTGCACATCGGGTCGTGGCTCACCTCGAAGAAGCGCTGGTGCCCGAGCAGCGTCGCGCGCTCGGCGCGGAGGCGGTGCTCGGTGCGGCGCAGCTCGAGGAGCGTCATCGCCTGCGCGGCGAGGCCCGCGAGCACGGCGTGCTGCGCGTCGGTGAACGCGCGCGGCGCATAGTCGACCACGCAGAGGGTGCCGAGCACGAAGCCCTCGGCGTTGCGCAGCGGCATGCTCGCGTAGAAGCGCACCCCCGGGTCGCACACCACCGCGGGGTGCTCGGCGAAGCGCGGGTCGAGGCGCGCGTCGGGCACGATGATCGGCGCATCGTCGACGAGCACGTACCGACAGAAGGTCTCGTCGCGCGGCGTCTCGGGCACCGGGAGCCCGCGCTGCGACTTGTACCACTGGCGCCTGTCGTCGATGAGCGACACCAGCGCCACGGGCGCCTCCATGAGCGCGGCCGCCAGCGCGACGAGCGCGTCGAAGGCGGCCTCGGCCGGCGTGTCGAGCAGCGCGTAGGAGCGCACCGCCTCGAGCCGCTCGACCTCATGGACGCTGTGCACCAACTGCTCCTCGCGGCGCGTCATGCCCGCGACACTGTGCGCGTTGTGCGCAGTCGTCTACGGGTAAACGTGTACTTCAGACATCGTTCATGACGATTGCGTATGCGCCGCAGGCCCCCTGCGGCAGGTGGTCGCAGGGGGTAGACTTTCAGCGTGCTCCATGTGCGCGAGGCGCTCGTTCCGTTGAGCGGCGCGTTGCTGCGATCGAGCGTTGCGGGTCACGGCCCCGAGATGGGCGCGGTGTGCATCGAGAGCGCGAGGCGAATGGCGCGACAGGCTCCCTCGGCGCGGAGCTCGACGATCCACGCGCCGTCGGGGGCGACGCGGCCCGCCGGCACGCGCACGTCGAAGCTCTGCCCCGCGGTGTCGGTCGCGGTGATGGCCACCGATTGCGCGTGGACCGCGACGCCGTCGGGCGCCGTCACGCGCACGATGAGCGTACCGACGTCGGGCTCGGCGCGCGCCCTCACGTCGATGCGGTGCACCGTGGGGTTGAGCCCGCTGTAGCCGCCGAGGCCCGAGGGGCCGTAGTAGCCGACGAAGCGCGAGGCGCCGCAGGGGACGAGCACCACCGTCAGCGTTCCGGTGCCGACGAGGTGCGATGCGTCGACGGCGGCCGCGGAGGTGGCGCCCGCGAGCGGGACGCCGGGCGCGTCGAAGGGGTCGCGCGATCGCATCGGGTGCGCGCAGCCGATCACCAGGAGCGCGAGGAGCCAGGCTCGGGTCATGGGGAGTGTGTGTACCGCAGCGGCGGGGCGTTGCCGAAACGTGTGCAGCGGGGCCCGAGGCGCCTCCCGTGTGTTCGATCATCCCCCGCAGACTGCTCGCAGCCTTCGACGCATGATGCACCATCGTGCGGAGGTGCGTCGCGACCATCGGGACCATCTTTCGCCATGCGGTCCCACCCGCGCGCAGCCGCCCACCCCATGATGGAACATGGCTGTGGGGCGCGTCGGGCGCTCACGCACCACGTTGAAACATCGTCGGGAGGCTGCGGGCGGTCTGCGCGGGATGTTCGATCATCCCCTGCGCGGCGGTGCTCAGGCGGGGACGGGCGTCGGGTCGCCGTCGTCGGAGCTGCCGCCGCGGCTCGCGCCCCGGCCCTGCCCCTGACGCAGCGAGGGGACGTACTGCTCCCACCCGCCGGGCTCGTACCACCAGAGGGCGGCGGCGCCGCGGCGGCACTCGTCGTAGGCGTTCACGAGCAACGTCCCGGCGCGGGCGCGCACCTCGGCGGGCGAGAGCTCGCCCTCCTTGCGCGCGGGGACGGCCCTCGCCGCGAGGCGTCCGAGGAGCTTCGCGGCCAGCTCGTCGGCGCGGTCGAGCTCGGCGGGCGTGAGGTCGACCTTGCCTTCGAACTCGCTCCAACGCGCGCGAAAGGTGTGGGCCAGCGCGGTGAGGTCGTTGGCGCGGTCTTCGATGCCCGTGCCCGGCTCGACCGTGTCGAGGAGCGACTGCGGAATGCGCTTTCGCTTCACCTGCGCGCGGGCCTGCGAAAGGAGCAGGTCGCGTAGGTCTTCGACCTCGGGCATGAGGTCGGCGCAGGAGAGCGACACGTCGTTGGAGACGCGCCACAAGAGGTCGGCGTGCCACGCGGCGTAGGCGATGGAGGTGAGGTCGTCGAGGGCGCCCGCGCGAAAGTTCGACACGGTGGCGACGATCTCGTCGCGCGCCGCGAGGAGGTTCACGCTCGCCCCGATGGCCACGATGACCCCGCGGGTGATGTTGACGTTGAAGGGCGCGAGGGCGCGGGCGTTCACCGCAGTGATTGCGCCCTCCCAGCGGGCGAAGTGCTCGGGGGTGACCTTGGGGTCGAGCTTCACCTCATCGAGCCTGGGGAGGCGGGGGCGGGACTTCTTCACGGGGGCAGCGGTGGTCATGGTGGTGTTCCTCTCCGTCGCGGCGCAAAAGGGCGCTCACGACGCGCAAAACGCTATCGCAGCGCGCGGCGAAGGCAGAAGGGGAAACTCCAGGCGGTGCACGCGATCTGGCGGGGCACGTGGGTGCCGCGGTGCCCCCACCCCCGCTGCCGCGCGCCACTGCCCCCGCGGAGCGAGG
>CAISKJ010000619.1 GCA_903885885.1 uncultured delta proteobacterium | reverse complement strand
CCCGCCGTCGTGCGCCCGCTCTTCGCCGAAGCGGCGGCACAAGGGGCCGCGCGCGTGAGGGGCCCCGCCGTCGAGGGGCCCGCGCGCATCGCAGCGCTCCAGGTGATCCACGACGAGGTGCAGGCCTGCACCGCCTGTCGCCTCGTGCAGAAGCGCACCAACACGGTGTTCTCGCGCGGCAACCCCTTCGCGCGTCTGTGCTTCATCGGCGAGGGCCCCGGCGAGCAGGAAGACCGCACGGGCTCGCCCTTCGTAGGCCCCGCCGGGCAGCTCCTCGATCGCATCATCGGCGCCATGGGCCTCGACCGCGAAGAGGTCTACGTGTGCAACGTGGTCAAGTGCAGGCCGCCCAACAATCGCACCCCCGAGCCCGACGAGATGCACGCCTGCTCGCCCTTCCTCGTGCGCCAGCTCGAGCTCGTGCGCCCCGAGGTCATCGTCGCGCTCGGCCGCACGGCCGTGGGCTTCCTCCTCGACACCAAAGACTCGATGACGCGCCTCCGCGGGCGATGGCACAGCTACGAGGGCATCCCGGTGCTCCCCACGTGGCACCCCGCCTACCTCCTGCGGCAGCCCGAGGCCAAGGCCGACACGTGGGCCGACATGAAGCTCGTCATGGCCCGCCTCGGGCTCCAGGCGCCAACACGCACCTGATCGCCCCTCTCCCTACACAGCGCTGGTCACAACTCTGTTCCCTCGGGCAGGTGCGGTGATGGTCACAGCGTTGAGCCGCCCCCCACGCGCACACCCACTGCGCGCGAGAGCTCCGTGAAACACCCATGAGTCCGCGCAGCCTTCGGGGGCGGCGGCTCCGTGGCCCACCGGGTGCATTGCGTCTCGGCACCGATCGCGACAGGGCGGTCGACACACGGAGCTACGCGGCGATGCGCACCACGATCTCTCGGGCCGGATGGATGGTTCTCGCGACGCTCGCCGCAGGCTGCGCCCCCGTCGATCCGCCCACGGTCGAGGGCTCGGGCCAGACCGCGATCCCCGATTCGCCCATCACCGAGCGCGAGCAGTACGAGGGCTCCATCGACCCCCTCGCCGCCGAAGACCACACCGAAGAGCCCTCGCCCGACGTCGACGGCCCCATCGAGGGCCTCGCGCCGCGCCTCGACGCCAACATGGTGATCGCCGGCGATGAAGGCACCGACGTGCGCGTCGACGCCACCACCGCCTGCCGCAACGCGACGGGCTACTCCGCCGGGCGCCCGGTGAACATCTGCGTCACCGAGGTCGACGGCAAGCTCGTCGAGTACCGCACCGCCGAGGCCTACCGCGCCATGAAGGCCGCCGCCGCGCGCGACGGCGTGTACCTCCAGATCGTGAGCGGCTGGCGCACCATGGAGCAGCAGCGCTACCTCTACAACCTCTACGTCTCGGGCCGCGGCAACCTCGCGGCGCGGCCGGGCTACTCCAACCACCAGAGCGGCCTCGCGCTCGACCTCAACGCCAGCGCGCGCGGCGTGTACAACTGGCTCGCCAACAACGGCGCGCGCTTCGGCTTCCGCCGCACCGTGCCCAGCGAAAACTGGCACTGGGAGCGCCCCGCGGGCTCGCAGGGCACCGCCACCGGCGCGGGCACCAACAGCGACCGCTGCTGGTCCACCACCCTGGGCCGCGAGATGGCCCCGCGCGCCTGCGTGCAGAGCCGCTCCGACAGCCGCTGGTACCAGTGCGCCTACGGCCTGTGGCGCGCGGGCCAGGGCTCGCAGGGCGCCTGCAACGGCACCTTCCCCCTCAGCGCCGCGCCCACGCCCAGCACCCGCCCCGACGTCGGCAACACCTGCTACAGCTCCACCCGCCAGCGCGACGAGCAGGTCGGCGTGTGCGTGCAGAGCCGCTTCGACAACTACTGGTACCAGTGCACGCGCAGCGGGTGGGTCCACTCGCCCACGCTGCCCGCGAGCGGCGCCGTGGGCACCTGCACCGCGCGCCATCCGCTCTGACGCTGCGACGTGATAGACAGGCGCCCCATGCGCCGCGCAGCCCTCGTCGCCCTCGCCCTCACCGCCGCCTGCCGCGGCGCCTCGCGCCCCGCCCCGCAAACCGCCGCGCAGCCCGACGCAGCCCTCGCCGTCGAGCGCGCGCCCGCCACGCCCTGCGAGCAGCTCATG
>CAISKJ010000618.1 GCA_903885885.1 uncultured delta proteobacterium | reverse complement strand
GATGCACCTCGAGGCGCGCCTCCCCTACGCCGAGGGCCCCGGGTGGAAGGCCGTCTCCCTCGCGTATCAAGGCAGCGACCTCTCGATGCTCGTCATCGTGCCCGATGCGGGCACCTTCGAGGCCTTCGAGCGCGACCTCACCGCCGAGCGCTTCGAGGCCATCGTGGCCGCGCCGCGCGATCACATCACCACGCTGGCGCTGCCGCGGTTCTCGTTCCGCGCGCAGACCTCGCTCGCGCCCGCGCTCCGCGCGATGGGCATGGCCGAGGAGTTTCGCGCGGGCTCGGCCGACTTCTCGGGCATCGACGGCTCGCGGCGCATCTCGCTCAAAGACGTGATCCACGAGGGCTTCATCGCCGTCGACGAGAACGGCACCGAGGCCGCCGCGGCCACCGCCGTGATCGGCGAGGTTACGAGCCTCCCGCCGCCCGCGACGCTCACCGTCGACCGCCCGTTCTTCTTCGCGATCCGGTCGACGAGCGGCGCGCTGCTCTTCTTCGGCCGCGTGATGAACCCCAGCGCGACCTGAGTCGCTACAGGCGCTTCAAGAGAAAATAGAGCACGTCGTAGAGGGTGTGCGTCCACGCGGCCACGGCGAAGCCGCGGTACCGGTAGATGACCGCGAGCACGGCGCCGAGAAAGAAGCGGAACGCGAACGACGCCATGCTGAAGCGGTCGCCGAGGGGGCCGAGGTAGTGCACCGCGGAGAAGAGGGCTGACGTGACGAGGCCCGCGACCACCCACGCCGTCCACGGGCGCTGCACGCGGCGCGAGGCGAGCCACGCGCTGCCGTGAAAGAGCCCCATGCGAAACACGAGCTCCTCGTGCAGGCCCGCGCCGCACGAGGAGATCACCTGCGCGCCGAAGCCCTCGCCGTCGAGGGCGCCGAGGCCCAGCGCGTCGACCACGTAGCCGATGGTGCCCGCGACGAGCACCGCGTAGGCCGTGCTCTCGACGAGGAGGGGCACGAAGAGCCGCGGGTGCACGCCCGAGCGCTTGCGCGCCCACAAGATGAGCGCGGTGAGCACCAGGGTGACGACCACCGCGCCGGCCGCGTACACGAGCACGTTGCCGTGCGCGAGCGAGAGGGCCGTGCCGGTGAGAAAATCGACGCCGTTGCCCACCCACTGGTACCGCCCGTCGGGCCCTACGCGCACCTGCGAGACGACGCCCACGTGGTAGACGATGAACAGGGGCAGAACGAGAAAGAGGTTGGTGAGGGGATCGGCGCGCTGCGCGAAGTACCGCTGCAGCGGGCGCACCGTCGGAAAGATGCGCGAGACGCGGGAGGGCTCGTTCGTCGCGGGTTCGCTCATGGCACCGTCGCACGAAGCTAGCACCGTTGTCGCGGCGGGCTCGCGCGGCGAATGGGTGCGTCGGCGCCCACGGGCGCGCCCGGCCCCGCGATTGGCGCGGTGATTTTTCGACGCTCGCGCGCTATACGCAGCGATTCGTATGCAGAACAACACCGAGAAGAGACCCCGCGCAGTGCTGGTCGGCGTGCAGCTCCCGGGGGCCACGGAGCAAGACCTGCGGCTCTCGCTCGCCGAGCTCGGGCGCCTCGTGCAGACGCTGGGCTACGACGTGGTGGGCACCGTCACGCAGCGCCGGTCGAGCCTCGCGGCGGCCGCCGTGGTGGGCGACGGCAAGCTCTTCGACCTCGCGCGCTACACGGGCGGCACGGGCATCGTTCCGTCGGCCGTTCCGCCTCGCAAGGGCAAGCGCGACGAGGCCGACGCCGAGCCCGAGCCCGCGGTGATCGCCGAAGACGACGACGCGAGCGACGGCGGCCCCGTGGCCGCGAGCGACGCCTCGGTGGTGGTCGTCGACCACGAGCTCTCGCCCACGCAGATGCGCAACCTCGAGCGCGCCACGGGGGCCGAGGTGCTCGACCGCACGTCGGTCATTCTCGAGATCTTTCACCGCCACGCGCACAGCCGCGAGGCGCGGCTGCAGGTCGAGGTGGCGCGCCTCGGGTACACGGCGCCGCGGCTCCGCGAGTCGGGCGGCGGCGGCGACCGCGTGCGCGGCGGCGTCGGCGGCAAAGGCTCGGGCGAGAGCGCGCTGGAGCTCGACCGGCGCAAGATCCGCGACCGCATCGCGGAGCTCCGCCGCGAGCTCGACGCCATCGCGAAGGAGCAGGGCACGCGCCGCACGCGGCGGCAGGAGCAGTTTCGCGTGGCGCTCGTGGGCTACACCAACGCGGGCAAGTCGTCGCTCATGCGCGCCCTCACGGGGAGCGAGGTGTACGTCGCCGACAAGCTCTTCGCGACGCTCGACACCACGGTGCGCGCGCTCCACCCCGAGAGCCACCCGCGGGTGCTCGTGAGCGACACGGTGGGCTTCATCAAGAAGCTCCCGCACGACCTCGTGGCGTCGTTTCGCTCGACGCTCGACGAGGCGCGCGAGGCGTCGCTCCTCTTGCACGTGGTCGACGGCGCCGACCCCGACTGGGCGCAGCAGCTCCAGGTGACGCGCACCGTCATCGCCGAGATCGGGGCCGACGACATTCCCGCGCGGCTGGTGTTCAACAAGCGCGACCAGATGAGCGAGGCGGGGCGCGCCGAGGCCCTGCGGCTGCACCCCGACGCGCTGGTGATCTCCGCGAAAGACCCCGCCGACGTGGCGCGCATGCGCGGTGAGATCCTCGGCTTCTTCGAAGAGGGCATGGTCGAGGGCGACATCCTCGTGCCGTACGGCTCGCGCGGCGCGATCGCCGAGGTGCACCGCGACACGCGCGTGCTCTCCGAGGAGTACGACGACGTCGGGGCGCGCTTCACGGTGCGCACGAAGCCCGAGATTCTGGCGCGGCTGCAGAGCGTGGCGAAGGGCGGCAGAGGGGACGAGAAGCGAGAAGAAGAGGCTTAAGCGAAGCGTCGAGGCGGTAGGGGGAGAGGGGGCGATCAGGCGGCGCGCGTCTTGCGGCCGCGCGACGTGTCGGCCTTCTTCGACGAGCGCGCGAGGCCGGGGCCCGAACCCGTGACGGCCGCGTCGGCCTCGGCGTCGGAGTCGATCGAGAAGTCGCCCGTGCCGAGCTCGCCGCGCTCTTCGAGCAGGTGCAGGGTGTAGGCGATCTTGGCGCGCTGGGCCTTCTTGGCGTCGTTGTAGCCCCCGACGATGTCCTTCACGATGTCGCGGGCGCCCGTGAGCTTCTCGTCGGCCTTCTGGGCAATGTCGACCTCTCGCAGCGAGGTCTCGGCCTTGATGATCTCGGCGCGGAGCTTGTCGCCGTCCATGCCGGCCGCTTCGTCGACGAAGCCGGTGGGGAGCTTGGAGATGATCTTGTTGATGTCGGTCATGGTCGTTCCTCCTGAGCGGGTGTCTACCCGGGCGGGCGCCGCGGCGGCCAATTTCTGACAGCGCGCATGGAGGGCGCTACGCAAGAGCACCGTTGACGCCGACGGGCGCGATCGACGACCCTCCGCGCCGATGAGCACCGAGCCCCGCGGACACCTTCTCGACCACACGCCCGCCGAGGTCGAGGCCACCGAGTTTGCGCGCGCCAACGCCTTCGAGTGCGTCGACAAGGGCGACGGCCCGCCCGACCCCAAGCTCCAGGGCCTCGCGCGGCGCATGTACCGTTCGAAGCTCGTGACGGGCCTCGAGCTCGAGCTCCTCGTGAGCGAGAAGGGCCGCGTCGAGGTCGCTGGCGTCTGGTTCGACCGCCGCACGCTCGGCGACCGCGCCACCGCGGGCAGCGCCGTGTCGGCCTACGCGGCCTTTCTCGCCGAGGCCCTGGGCAAGGTGAGCCCGCGCGACCACGAGGCCCTCGGCAACCTCCTCGCGGTGTCCTACGAGATCGTCAAGCAGGGCACCTTCCAGGCCGTTCTCGAGCGCTTTCCCTTTCTGCCCCGCGACGGCGTCGGCGCCGCCACCGAGGTGTTCCTCGGGCTCCGCGAGGAGGCCGCGCAGCCCGTGATGAGCCGCAGCGCCACCGTGGTGGTGCGCAACGACCGCAGCGGGCGCCTCTTCGTGGGCATTGCCACGCAGGCCGCGGCCTTCGACCTCTCGGCCATGCTGTTTACGCAGCTC
>CAISKJ010000617.1 GCA_903885885.1 uncultured delta proteobacterium | reverse complement strand
GGCTCCTTCAGGGTAAACCAGGTCAGAAGGGCAAAAATGATCCCTGGCAGCCCGGCCACCAGGAAGGCGGCGCGCCAGCCATAGGCATCGGCCACAAGCCCGCCCATGACGAGCCCCAGCAGGCCGCCCAGGGGTGTGCCCATGGAATAGAAGGCGAGCGCCGAGGCCCGTTTTTCCTTGGGCACATAGTCGGCGATCAGGGAGTGGGCCGAGCGCTCGGCCCGCTACGCCGAGCTCGCGCAGACCGTCACCGCCGCCGACGCGCCGGGCAACGACGTGTTCGAGTCGCGCGACGTCGCGCGCGAGGCCGCGCGCCTCCACGCCGTGGTGGCCACCTACGAGCGCCAGCACGCCGCGGCCGTCGGCGACCTGCGGCGGCGCGTCGAGCCCGCCGTGGCCGCGCCCATGCTCGCGAAGCTCGAGCGCGCGCGCACCCTCTGCGGCTCCATGGTGAGCGAGGCCGAGCAGATCTTCGACGCCTTTCGCGCCGCCCGCGCCGACGCCGCGGGGCGCCACATGGCCGCGATGGATCGGCACTTCTCGGTGTGCAACGAGACCTTCGCGTCGGTGCTCACCGACGTGCGGCGCGTGCAGGCCGCGCAGTTCGCGGCGCAGACGCGCGAGTCGCAGGGGCTCAAGCGCTTCGAGTACGGGCTCGCCGCGCTGGTGGCGCTCATCGTGGCGCTCATCGTGGCGTACGGCACACGGCTCGGCGAGGTGTTCGCGCGGCAGCAGGGGCTCGTCGACGGCGCCAACCGCGACATGCGGCGGCTCCTCGAGAACGTGGAGCAGGGCTTTCTCACCCTCGACGCCGCGGGCATGGTGCGCGGCGAGCGCTCGGCCCCCGTCGACGCGTGGCTCGGCGCCGTGGCCGACGGGACGCCCTTCCACGAGGTGCTCGCGCGGGCCGACGCCTCGGCGGGCGCGTGGTTCGCGATGGGCTGGGAGAGCGTCGTCGAGGACGTGCTCCCCCTCGAGGTGAGCATCGACCAGCTGCCGTGCCGCGTGGCGCTGGGGCGCCGCACCCTGCGGGTGACGTACAAGCCCATTCTGCGCGGCGCGACCCTCGAGCGCGTGCTCGTGGTGGTGACCGACGTGACCGCCCTCGTCGAGCAGGAGCAGTCGGAGTCGCTGCAGCGCGAGGTGCTCAACGTGCTCGACGCCGTGCTGCGCGACCGCAACGGCTTCCTGGAGTTCGTGACCGAGGCCGAGTCGCTCGTGGCGCGCGTGACCTCGGGCGCCGAGGGCGACGTGACGGTGATCACCCGCCTGGTGCACACGCTCAAGGGCAACTTCGGAATCTACGGCCTGGCGAGCCTCGTCGACTGCTGCCACCGCCTCGAGTCGCGGCTGCTCAACGAGGACGACGCGCCCCCCACCGACGACGAACGCAACGAGCTCGCCATGCGCTGGAGCGCCTTCACCGCGAAGATTCAGCCCCTCGTGGCGCGCCGCGACGCCGGCGTGATCGAGATCACCGAGGCCGAGCGCCAGGTGCTCCTCGACTCGATCCGCGCGTTCACCCCGCACCGCGACCTCGGGCGCATGGTGACCGAGTGGACCTACGAGCCCATGGCGCGCCGCTTCGACCGCATCGCCGCCCACGTGCAGGGCCTCGCGAAGCGCCTCGGCAAGGCCCCCGTGCGCGTCGACGTGGCCCACAACGACCTGCGCCTCCCCGCCGAGCGCTGGGCGCCCTTCTGGGCCTCCTTCGTTCACGTGGTGCGCAACGCCGTCGACCACGGCATCGAGACCGACGAGGAGCGCGCCGACGCCGACAAGGCCCCCGTCGCCCGCGTGGCGCTCGCCTCGCGCGTCGAGGGCGAGCACCTGGTGATCGAGCTCAGCGACGACGGCCGCGGCATCGACCTGGCCCGCGTGCGCGAGAAGGCCATGCAGGCGCGCCTCCCGCACGCCACGCGCGAAGACCTCATGGAGGCGCTCTTCCACGACGGCCTCTCGACCCGCGACGAGGTGAGCGACACGTCCGGGCGCGGTGTGGGACTCGCGTCCGTGCGCAACGCGGCGCGCGCCCTCGGCGGCGACGTGACCCTCGAGTCGACCGCGGGCGCTGGCACCACCCTCCGCGTGCGCGTGCGCCACGAGCGGCGCTGGGGCGAGAGCACGGTGCCCGCGCGCCGCACCGAGCACCCCCTCGCGATGCGCCTCGACTGACCGCTCGCCCGCTAGACGCGCCCCGCTCGCACGTGCGAAGTGGGGCGCGCGATGGCAGCCCCCGACGCCCGCACCCGACGCCTGGCCGAGCGCTCCGCCGGCGACCCGACCCCCCTCGCAGACATCGTGAATTTTGGCCCCGTGACGCTCCCCGAGTTCGCGGCGATCGGGGTCACCACGGTGGCCGACCTCGAGCGCCTCGGCGCCGAGGAGACGCTGCGGCGCTACGTGGCGCGCTACCCCGAGCGCCTCAACGTGAACGCCTTTCTCGGCGTGTTCGCGACGCTCGAGGGCGTACCGTGGACGCGCGTCTCGACCCGCGGAAAAGCCCTCGCGCGGCGCCTCGTCGAGACCCTGCGCGGCGAGCTGGGGATGGTGCCCTCGAAGGGCCGTCAGCGCAGGTAGGACGCGAGGGGCTGAATGGCCGCCTGCGCCGCCAGGTCGGCGAACCGACGGGCGGCGAGCGTGCACAGCGCGACGATGTAGCCGTGGTGGAGCGGCGCGGTGCGCTGCGAGGGGCTCCACGATGAGAAGCGGTGCTCGACGCCGTCGACGAGGGCCTCGTGGTCGACGGTCATGCCGTCGCGCCCGTCGGCGCTGAGCGAGTGCAGCGGGAGGCGCGGCATCGCGGCGGCCACGG
>CAISKJ010000616.1 GCA_903885885.1 uncultured delta proteobacterium | reverse complement strand
CCGCCCCCCTCAATCCCTGTACT
The DNA here is from genome assembly GCA_903885885.1 of uncultured delta proteobacterium. Classification (GTDB taxonomy): domain Bacteria; phylum Myxococcota_A; class Polyangia; order Polyangiales; genus CAISKJ01. Next base: position 4,663 of record CAISKJ010000616.1, on the reverse strand, counting down.
TCGACCCCCCACCACCACCACACCCCCCCTGCCCCCTTCCCGACATGGCAGCGCCGGCGGCGTGGGCGTGATGCGGCCGGGCCCCTCCGATCCCGGAGCGGGTGGTGGGAACAGGCCCCGCTTCGGCCGGGCCGGTCGCACGCTGCTCCAGCATGCATTGCTGATGGGCGACGCCAGCAAGACGGCGCGGCTGCTCGCAGTATCAGATTCGCAGCGCGTGCGCATGGAGGATGTGCTCGCTGCGCAGGGCGAGCTGCGCGCCGCTATCGGCGCGTTCCCCCCATCCGCGGACGCGGGTGACTCTGACGCACTCGATGATGGCGGTCGAGCCCGAGACGGGGCTGCCGCCGGCGGTGAACTCGATGTGGCGCGCGCAATCGGGCGCCGACGCGCTCCGACGCGTGTCGTAGAGGAAGCCCTCCTGCCCCGCGGGAGGGTCGCCGCCCGGCGTCACGAGCACCTGGTTCACGATGCACGTGTCGCGCGGCGCCGTCGGGGTGACGAAGTAGCGCTCGCCCGGCGTGCGGCCGCGCGCGGCGGTGCACACCGAGGTCGACATGCCCGCGGGGAGAATCTCGCGCACGATGCAGTTCACGCGCTGGCAGCCCGAGCTCCCGTCGGCGCAGCGCGCGGGCTCGACCTCGAGCGCGCGCGGCAGACAGCGCCCCGAGATGCGCTCCTGAATGCGCTCGACGATCTGCGTGAGGGCCGGGGTGTAGTCGTTGGCGCAGACCGAGTGCAGCGTGCCGTTGTTGTAGCCGTTGGCGAAGCGTCGCACGACCTCGACGATGCGGCGCGAGGGCGCTGCCGTGTACTGCGCTGCGGAGTCGCACGTGGTCGCGGGCGCGCTCCCCTCACGACGACAGGCGGGCACGACGCGCGTGGAGCACATCGGGTCCATGTTGCGCTGGCGCATCGAGATGGGGCCCTCGGCGCTCGCGCCGGTGTAGCCGTCGGAGCCGTCGGGCATGCGACCGAGGAGGGCGTCGTAGTCGACCTCCATGCTCGTGCCCGAGGGGAGCGCGCGCATCGGGAGGTTGAGCGGCACGCCCGCGATGGCGGAGAAGACCACGAGGTCGGGGCGACCGGGCTTGAGCGAGGTGAAGCCTCGGTTGGGGCGCGCGGGGTCGATGTAGCGGTCGATGGGCCACGTCGGGTCTTGCCGCGAGCCCGGCGTGTACATGTAAAAGCGGAGGTTGAGGTCGCTCGACGACCAGTCGGGCGACAAGACGTCGAACACGCCCACCGCGTCGGTGCACGGCACACCGGCTTCGGCGAAGCGACAGTCGCGCACGGAGCCGTCTTCTTCGTCGGTCACCATCACGATGGCGAGCACGGCGTTGTCGCGCACGAAGCCCGCGTTGGCGTCGGTGTTGCCCGGGACCGCGCGCGGGTTGCGCACCACGAGGGCGCGGTACGCCGACTCGAGCTGCTGCTCGAGGCCGCAGCCGCCCGTCGAGAGGTACGCGTTGCACACGAAGTCGTCGCGAAACTCGGTGGCGTTGGTGGCCGGCGTGCCGCCCGTAGCCACGCTCGTGAACGTGAGAAACGACGGGTACTGGTTGGGGTCGTTGGTGCAGCGCATGGGGCGGCGGCCGGGGGGCGCCGTGGTCCAGGGCTGGTGCGTGCGAATCGCGAGGCCGCTCTTGATGGGGTTGAGCAGGCCGTCGTCGCCCGTGTCGCTGTTGGCGCACGAGGGGACCACGCTGCCCGGCGTGCCCAGGTCGGACGAGATGATGCCGACGTGGAGGCTCTTCACCGGGGGGTGATCGGGCCGCATCGTCATCGGGTTGACGGGCGGGTTCACCAGCTGGTCGATGAGGGTGTTGAAGTTGCGCGCCAGGTTGGCCTGGTTCTCGGCCATCGAGTTCGAGTTATCGACTTCGAAGAGCACGTCGACGTTCTCGATCGCGTCGTTTACGACGGGGATCCGAACGCCCGACTGCAGGTTCGGCGTGGTCTTCGCGACGGGACGGTCGAGACACCCGAACATGCCCGCGCCGAGGCCCAGCACGGCCGCCATGCCCACCAGCCTGGTGCGGAAGATACCACTCCGCTCATGCATACACACTGCTCCTTGGGTACGGATCATGAAGATCGGCGGGACATTACCGCCCTCGCGCTTCGCAGGGCAACGACGGAATCGACCGCGCTCACGAAGCGCACTGCAACCATGACGCCAGCGTGAAACTCCCGTAGATTCGCCGCGAGAGCGACCTGTCGAGGTGAAAACCGCAGGGCGCGATGGTGGCAACGCGGGTTGGCACTGCGAAGCTCCCTCCGACAGCATTGGAGACCCGAACGATGACGCCGGCATCCCACGACGAGCCCACGATTCGCCTGCTGCTCGTCGACGACGAGGAGAACCTCCGCCTCGCGCTCAAGACCTATCTTCGCAAGCAGAACTGGGACGTGGTGGCGGTCTCGAGCGTCGACGAGGCGCTCGCCTCGATGGAGCGCGACCCGGCCCCCTACGTGGTCACCGACGTGCGCATGCCCGGCGGCCGCTCGGGGATGGATCTGCTCGCCGAGGTGCGCAAGCGCTGGCCCGCGACGGTGGTGCTCGTGATGAGCGCGTACGGCTCGCACGACGACGCGCTCGCGGCCATCAAGGCCGGCGCGCAGGACTATCTCACCAAGCCCTTCGCGCCCGTGGACCTCGCGTTCACGCTTAGAAAAGCGCAGGAGCGCGGGGCCCTGCGGCGCGAGAACCGGGAGCTCCGCGCGGCCCTCGCGCGCGAGAACCGCTTCGACTCGCTGGTGGCGCGCAGCGAGTCGATGAAGGGCCTCTTCAACACCATCGCGCGCGTGGCGGGCTTCAAGACCACGGTGCTCATCAACGGCGAGACGGGCGTCGGCAAGGAGCTCATCGCGCGGTCGATCCACACGCGCTCGCCGCGCGCGCACCGGCCCTTCGTGGCCATCAACTGCGGCGCGATCCCCGAGAACCTCATCGAGAGCGAGCTCTTCGGGCACAAGAAGGGCGCCTTCACCGACGCGAGCTCGGACAAGCGCGGGCTCTTCGAAGAGGCCGAAGGGGGCACGCTCTTCCTCGACGAGATCGCCGACCTCCCCCTGCCCCTGCAGGTGAAGCTCCTGCGCGTGCTGCAAGAGGGCACCTTCCGCAGGCTCGGCGAGACGCACGACCGCAAGGCCGACGTGCGCGTCGTGGCCGCGAGCGCGAAGGACATCAGCAAGGAGGTGAAGTCGAGCCGCTTCCGCGAGGACCTCTTCTTCCGCCTCAACGTGCTGGCCGTCACCATTCCGCCGCTGCGCCAGCGCCGCGAGGACACCCCCCTCCTCGTGGATCACTTCATCGTGCGCTTCAACGACCGCCTGGGCACGTCGATCCAGGCCGTGGAGCCCAAGGCGATGCAGATTCTCGCGGAGTACTCGTGGCCCGGCAACGTGCGCGAGCTCGAGCACGCCATCGAGCGCTCGATGGTGCTCTGCGAGAACACCGTGCTCACCGCCAACGACCTCGACCCGCGCATTCGCGAGCCCTCCGACCCCGTGGCCGCCGAGCTCGAGAAGGGCAACTACTCGATCAAGAAGACCACGCGGATCATCGAAGAAATTCTCATTCGCCGCGCCCTCGACAAGACCAAGGGCAACCGCACGCGGGCCTCAGAGCTCCTGGAGATTTCGCACCGCGCGCTGCTCTACAAGATCAAAGAGTTCGGCATCGGCTGACGTCGTCGGGCGTGTCCCAGTCGTCGAGGGCGCGCGCGTCGCGCGCGAGCGATTGCGCCCCGGCGCGCTCCATCACCCGCTGGAGCGAGCGGTCCCCCGCGGCGATCGCGGCGCGCACCACGGGCAGCACCCGCGGCGCGTCGTAGCGTGCGAAGAAGGGCTCCCACGGGGCGTCGTCGCTTCGGCGCGCGGCCACGCACGCGGCCCCGGGGTGCGCGACGGCGAGGGCGCGCAGGTCGTCGAGCGTGACGAAGGGCATGTCGCACGCGAGCGCGAACGCGAGGAGCCCGCAGAGGCCTCCCAGCGGCCCTACGCCGGGCGGGTCGTCGCACACCACGGACACGTCGCACCGCACGAGGTCATAGGCGTGCGCGTCGCCCACGAGCACCGGCGTGGCGCCGAGCTCGCGCGCGAGTCGCACCGCGCGCACCACGAGGGCCTCACCCGTATCGGGCGCCGCGAGGAGCCCCTTGGGGTGTCCCCCCATGCGCGTGCTACGGCCGCCGACGAAGACGCCCAGCACCGCGCTCATGCGAGCTCGGCGAGGGCCGCGAGAAAGCGGTCGTCGCGCTTGCCCGGCGCGCTCACCTTCGCGAGGGCGTAGCGCTGAAGGTCGGAGAGTTCGCGCCAGCGCGCGGCGTCGAGGCGCGCGCCGAGGCTGTGGGCGCGGGCGATCACCGCGTCGCGCGCGGCGTCGCCGGACCAGCTCGGCGGCGCGGTCTCGGGCGCGAGCGCGGTCGCGGGGCGGTCGACCGCGAGGGCGCCGCGCGTGACCCGTGCGACGAAGTCGGCGAGCTCCGACGGGCTCGCGACGGGGTGATCGCAGAGGGCCGCGCGCTCGTCGCGCGGGAGCGCCTGCCAGGCCGCGAGGGAGAGCTTGAGGGCCGCGAGGTCGAGGCGGTAGCGCATCGGCAGCGGCATGAACTCGAGCGTCTCGTAGAGCTCGGCCTCGAAGGCGAAGGCGCTCGGG
>CAISKJ010000615.1 GCA_903885885.1 uncultured delta proteobacterium | reverse complement strand
CGATGCCGAGGCTCCGCGCCATGAGCGGATTGCCCGAGAGCAGCGACACGTCGTAGCCGCGCAGGCGCTGCAGAGACTCGCCGAACTGGCGGAAGAAGCCCGCGAGCTGCAACGGCCTGGCGGCGAGGCGATCGCCGTAGGGCGGATCGCTCACGACGAAGCCCGGCCCCGTGGCGCCCTCGAGGTCGCGTACGTCGAGCGCGCGGATGTCGAGCGTCTTCTCGACGCCCGCGCGGAAGGCGTTGCGGCGCGTGGTCTCGACGGCGTCGGCCTCGCGGTCGTAGGCGGCGATGGGGCACTCGGCGCGCGGGAGCTCCTGCGCGCGCGCGGCATCGCGGAGGGCCTTCCAGCGGGCCTCGACCTCGGGGGTAAACGCGGGCCAGCGCTCGAAGCCGAAGCGGCGGCGCGCGCCCGGCGCGACGTTGCACGCGATCATCGCGGCCTCGATGGCGAGCGTGCCCGAGCCGCAGAGCGGGTCGATGAAGGGGACGTTGGGCTTCCACCCCGAGAGGAGGATCACGGCGGCCGCGAGCGTCTCTTTGAGCGTGGCCTCGGTGACCTCGACGCGGTACCCGCGGCGGTGCAGGGGCTCGCCCGAGAGGTCGAGGTACACGGTGGCCACGTCGCGCGCGAGGCGCACGGTGACGGCCACGTCGGGGTCGTCGGCGTTGACGTCGGGCCGCACGCCGCTGCGGTCGCGGAGGGCGTCGACGATGGCGTCTTTGGTTTTGAGGGCGATGAAGTGCGAGTGCGTGAGCGCCGAGTTGGCGCAGGTGGCGCGCACCGCGAGGGTGTGCCGCGCCGTGAGGTGCTCGTGCCACGGAATGATGCGAACGCCCGCGTAGAGGTCGTCGGCGTCGTGGGCCGTGAAGGTGGCGAGTTCGACGAGGATGCGCATCGCGACGCGCGACCCGAGGCACGCGCGCATGGCGTCGTCGAGGGAGCCTTCGAAGTGAACACCGCCGCGGTCGGCACGCACGCGCGGGAGGCGCAGGGACCGCAGCTCGTCACGGAGCACGCCTTCGGTGCCCTTGGCCGCGCTGGCAAAGAATTTCATGGGCCGCGGACGGTGCGCGCGATTGCCCCGGGCGTCAACACCGGCGCGCGGCGAGGTTCGTGCGGCGCGCGACTTCGTCTACCATCGCGCGCCATGCGCAGCGCCCTCCTCGTCGGTGTGTTGACCCTCATGCCCGCCACCGCGCTCGCGCAGACGGGCGGCTGCGAGCCCGACGCTGCGGGCTGTGCGCGCGCGCCCATCGCGTACCGATGGCGCGAGGGCCTTCCCGTCGAGTTCGACTTCGACACCGGGTGGGTGCCGCCGAGCTCGCCGGTGCAGGTGCGCATTCGCGCCGTGCTCGCGGGCAACACGCAGGTCACGGCCGCGGGCGAGCTCGTGGGGAGCTGGCCCGAGCCCATGATGCTCCGCGCGGTGGGCGCGCCCGGTCAGGGCGCGCTCTCGGTCGACTACGGCGTGGTGTTCACCGCGCGCGTGCGCCTCGCGCTCGACGTGGGCGGGCGGCCCGTCGGGTGGGAGGGGCCGATCCCGTACGTTCCGATGATCGACTTTCGCGCGATGGCGCAGAGCACCTTCGACCCCTGGGGTTGGAGCCCCGTGATGGCCGAAGGGCGCACCGCGCGTGTGCGGGTCGCCGAGGTGCCCATCACCGACGCGATCGTGCGCATCCCGGGCATCTCGGGGGGCTTCACCTTCGAGGCCGCGGGCGATGTGTCCGCGGCCTATCACTCGACGCGCTTCACCTTCGGCACCGCGGCCGAGCCCCTCGACGCGATGAACACGCGCACGCTCGCGGTCTTCAACGCGGGCCCCTTCGTCGAGTACCAGCCGCGCCTCGAGGGCGACCTCGCGTACCGCGGCGCGATTCACATCTACCCGGGCCTCTACGTGACCCTCGCCGGTCGTCGCTGGATGCTCGATCTCGTCGATCTGCCCATTCCCATCGGGCCCTTTCCGCGGCAGGTGCTCTTCGATCCCGCGGTGGCGCACCTCGGCCTCCCCGACGTTCACGCCGTGGCCGACACGGTGGACTTCGGTGACGTCGACGTGGGTCGCATGAGCGAGCGCACCGTGGAGATTCGCAACGATGGCGAAGGGGACGGGCGCGTGCTCGGCGCCGCGGTCGAGGCCCCCTTCGGCGTGATGACGCGCGTGAGCCCGCTGCCTGTTCGCTCGCGCTCGAGCTTCGTCGCGTCGTTTACGCCGGTGCGCCCGGGG
>CAISKJ010000614.1 GCA_903885885.1 uncultured delta proteobacterium | reverse complement strand
GCGCGCGGCGCGGCGCCGCCGCGGCGTGGACCGGCGCCGAGCTCGTGGTCTTCGGCGGCGTTGGCGACGCCGGCTGGCTCGACGACGGTGGCCGCTACGACCCCGCGGGCGACCGCTGGAGGCCGCTCCCCCGCGCGGGCTCGCCGCAGGCGCGCGCGTACGCGATGGCCGTGTGGACGGGCCGCGAGGTGTTCGTGTGGGGCGGCGCCGACGACCTCGGCGTGCTGCCCGCCGACGGGGCGCTCTATGACCCCGCCGGCGATCGCTGGCGAACCGTCGCGACGGTCGACGCGCCGGCGCCGCGGAGCGACACCACCGCCGTGTGGACGGGCCGCGCGGTGCTCTTCTGGGGCGGCGCGGGGATCGCGATGCCGGGGCCCTTTCCACGGCAGGTTCCGCTCGATACGGGCGCACGCTACGAGCCCGAGGGAGACACCTGGACGACGCTGGAGGCCGACGGCGCCCCGACGCCGCGCTACGCGCACGGCTCCGTGTGGACGGGCGATGAGCTGCTGGTGTGGGGCGGTGACGGCCTGCTCGCGACGATGTCGAGCGGCGGACGCTTGCGGCCGTAGGCGCATCGAGCTTGCGCGCTCAGACGACGCGCGCGGGCGGCGGCGCGTCGGTGATCTCTTCGCTGGCGAGGTCGATCTGCCGCGCGGCCCGCGCGGTGCCCGACTCGGTGAGGTACACGCCCGTCGCGCGGACGCGCGCCCGCAGCTCGCCCGCGGCGTTGCGGAGGTCGAAGGGCGTCTCGACGTGGGCCAGCGCGATGGCGCCGACGCCCGCCGCGCCGAGCGTCTGGAGCGAGCCCGCGGCGCTCGTGCCGGGCCGCCACACGCGCAGGGAGTTCCACGCGGCGTCGCTCTCGTCGATCCATCCGTTCTTGTCGTCGTCGAGCTTCGCGAGGTCGGCGAAGGCGTCGCCGCTCTGCGCGCCGAAGAGCTCGCGCCCGTCGTCGGCGCGGCCGTTGTTGTTACGGTCGTTGACCAGGAACGCGCCCCCCGCGCCCGGCGCCTGCACGCGCTCGAGGCGCCCGTCGGCGTCGAGGTCGAAGTTGAACGAGGCGCTCTGCAGGTCGGCCGCGTCGCCCTCGAAGTCGAGCACGAGCGGGTCTTTCACCTTGGGGTCGCCGGCGGTCACTCGCACCGAGCGTACGCTCACGGCGTCGGACTGGAGCACTGCACGCGTCTCGATGGTGAGCTCGCGGCCGTCTTGCGTGCGCACCTTGCCGCGCGCGGTGAACTGCGACTCCTCGTGCCGCGTCTCGACGGTGGTCGTGGTGGCCTCCATGCCCCAGCCCACGCGTCGCACGGGCGGGGGCTGCGGGTTGGCGGGAGGCTGCGCGTTGGCGGGGGGCTGCGCGTTGGCGGGGGGCTGCGTGTTGGCGGGCGCCGCCGGGCGGTTCGGGTCCTCGCGGGGCTTGTCGTCGTCGCCCGCGGAGCCTGCGAGGTCGCGCTGCGACAAGAAGCGGAGCTTGCGGCCCGTCGCCATCTCGAGCAGCGTGATGAGGAGCTTCATGCGGGGGTCGCCGGCGAGCGCGTCGTCGTCGACCTCGACCTCGCACTCACACTCCTTCGCCCTCGCCTTCGCCGAGTCGGAGAGGTTCGCAGTGTCGACGCGCGGGGGTGGAGTGCGCGGCGTCTGCCACGTTTCGAAGGTCGAATCGACCTTGACGCTGTACTGTTTCACGTTCGTAGCGCTCATCTCGAGCGCGCTCGACTGGACTCGCATCGGCGACCCTCCAAGAGCTCCGAACGGCCACCCGGTCGATCCCTTGAATGGACTTCGGCGATGACCTCAGCGGCAGTCGTCGGTGCCGCGCGGAAACACGGAGCGGTACGGGCGCAGCGTCTGGATGCAGAGGTGCGAACCGGTCGACCACGTGGGGTAGCCCGTGTCGGTGGTGTTGCCCCCCGAGAGGCCTACGATGTGCCCCGCGGGGTACACCTGCCCCACGTTGGTGGCCCACTGGTTCTGCGGCCGCAGATGCAGCATGCGAAAGCGCGCGCCCGTGGCGAGGTCGGTGAACTCGGGCATGTAGCCCCAGCCGTAGACGCCCGTTCGCTCGAGGCGCGACGTGTGTCGCAGCTGCACGGGCGTGCCCGCGCGCAGGCCGAGGTCGGTGTCGTACCACCCGTACGAGATGTGCTCGTAGGTGATGTACGTGTTCCACCATTGCACCGCGTCGCACACGGGGCGATCGGGCGCCTGGCAGTGCGCGCCGTCGCAGCTCCATCCGCCGGGGCAGCCGCCGCAGGAGCCGCCGCAGCCGTCGCCGCCGCAGTTGTGGTCGCCACACTGGGGGATGCACCGCACGGTGAGGTCCATCGCGGGTGACGGCTCGTCGAGCAGGCCCGCGGGCCCCGTGATGCCCCAGCGGTAGCCGTAGCGGCCCGGCGTGCCGGGCGCGCGCACGCGGAAGGGCACCT
>CAISKJ010000613.1 GCA_903885885.1 uncultured delta proteobacterium | reverse complement strand
CGGGCCGCGCCACGGCAGGCGCGTGCGTGAGCGACGAGGGCATCTCGGCCGCGGGCGGGCGCCGGTAGTGCTGGTCGGCGTCGTCGAAGCGAAACTCCAGCACCGAGGCTACGAGCGAGTCGAGGGCAGGGCGCGCGGGCAGCGGGAGGGCCTCGCGGTACCGGCTCGCCACCACGTTGCGAAGGCGGGCCTCGTCGTACTCGCGCTCGGTGAACACGCCCGCGCAGAGCCGCAGGGCGCGCTCCGGGGCCATCGCCCGGGGGTAGAGCTCGAGGCGCGCGGAGCAGGCCGCGTGGGCGCTCGCGCTGGCCGCGAGGGGCAGGAGGCGCTCGACGCCGAGGCGCGCGAGGTCGCAGCGCTCGACGACGGGGGCGAGGCGCTCGCGGGCCTCGTCGGCGCTCGGGAGCACGTCGCGCGCGGCGAGCACATCGGCCTCGACGCCGAGGGCGCGGGCCACGTCGAGGAGCGTGCGGTCCGTGGCGATCCAACGGGCGTCGTGGAGCATGGCCTCGGCGAGCGTGTCGTCGGTCATGCGGGCGATCTCGACGAGGGCCGTCGCCTGCAGTCGCGTGTCGTCGTCGAGCTCATCGGACGACGATGCGCCGCAGGCGCGCGCGACGGTCTCGGCGAGCGCGCGCACGGGGCCTACGCCATCGTGCGCTGCGAGGGCCTCGCGCACCGTCTGGTGCAGCGTGGGGAGCAGCGGCGTCGCCCGCCACACGGTGCGCGCCTCGTTGAGGTGAATGTAGACCGCCTGTCGGCTCACGTTGCGGCGCTTCGCGAGCTGCGGCGCCTCGATGGGCGCCTCTCCGTCGAGGCCGAAGAGGGCGCGCACGTCGACCACCCACGCCTTGCCGCGCACGCCGCGGGCGTTGGCGGGCACGAAGGCCGCGAGCCACGCCGCGACGGAGCCAGGCGTCGCGTCGGCGAGCGGCGCGCTCGGGGCCGCGGGCTGCGCGGCGTCGGAGTCGTGCGCACGGCGCCACGCCTCACGAAACTCGACGAGTTCGCGCACCGTCTCGCGGCCCAGGCCCTCGAGCTTGCCGAGGTTGGTGCGCGACACCTTGCGAAGGTCGCCGAAGGTGAGCACGCCGTTGCGATCGAGCGCGTTCTTCGCGCGGTTGGAGAGGGCGAGGGCCTCGACGGGCGTGCCGTCGCGAATGGTCGCGAGGGCCGCGGCGGGCCACACGAACTCGACCTTGCCGGAAGGTGTCTTCGCGCTGCCGGGCGCCTTCTCGGGGTCGACCGGGGGTGCCGTCACACCGCGCGGAACGAAGGCGAAGATCCACGCCTCGCGCATGGACTCGGCGCTCGCGAAGCGTCGCACGACGTCGCGCGCGAGGGCCTGTTGAAAGAAGGCCTTGAGCGCGTCGCGCACCGACACGTCGAAGCGCTCGGCCTCGACGGCGACCTCGGCGTCGTCGCGCAGGGCCACGTCGTCGACCCACCGCGGGAGGCGCCCGGTGAGCATCTCGTAGAGGGTGACGGCGACGGACCATCGATCGGCCGCGGCGTCCCATCGTCCGCGGAGGGTGATGAAGGGGTCGCGGTACTGCGGCGTGCCGACGAGCACCTCGTGTTCGGGCGTCGACGCGAGGCTGAAGTCGAAGAGCATGAGGTGCCGCGCGCCCTTCGCGTCGCGCTGCACGAAGCCGATGTTGGCGGGCTTCACGTCTTTGTGGGCCACGCCGAACTCTTCGAGGCGCTCGGCCGCGCGGAGCAGGTCGTCGCCCCACCGCCGCGCCTGATCGATCCCCACGGGCCCCGTGGTCGCGAGCACCGAGGCGAGCGTCTCTCCCGCGTCTTCGAGGAGCAGCGCGCAGCGCCCCTGGAAGCGCATCGTGCGCTTGAGCCCCACGATCCGATCGCCGCGCGCGCGCTCGAGCAGCCGGGCCTCGGCCTCGAGGCGCGGGTCGAGCTCGGGGTCGAGGGCGACCTTGAGCGCGCCGCCTTCGTCGTTGACGGTGACACGAAACACGCGCGCCGTGCTCCCGGTGCCGAGGAGCTTCTCGATGAGCAGCTCGGTGCCGTCGTCGGCGCACACGACGTCGCCCGAGACGGCCTCGCTCACCGGGGGCCGATCGTCGTCTTCGGCGCTGAGAATGTGCCCGAGAAGATCGACGAAGCCGTTGGCCGACTCACAACGCGAGACGCGCTTCACCTCGGTGGCGAAGCCGATGAGGTCGTCGAGGGTGTTGTAGCGCTGGGCCTGGCCCTTCCGGCGCTCCACCTTCAGGCTGGCGAGCTCTTCGCCGGCGTTGGCGAGCGAGAGCTTGTTGTCGCGCAGGAGGCGGTGCTGCCGATCGGTGAGGCTCTCGGCGGGGGCGCGCCCCACGAAGACGAACCACGCGAGCGCTCCGAGCGAGAACACGTCGCTCTGCGGGTCTGCGCTCTCGGGGTCTTCGAGGAGCTCGGGCGCGCGATAGATGGCCGTGTCGGAGAGCGCCGAGAGGTGCACCGTGCCGCGCGTGTCGCCGTGCTGGGCGAGCTGAAAGTTGAAGAGCCGCGTGTCGATGGGCCCCTCGTCGCCGCCGCCGCGCACGAGCACCGAGGTGGGGTCGATGCCGCGGTGAAGCACCTTGCGCTGATGGCAGTAGCCGACGGCCTCGCCGACCTGTCGCACGATGGTCATGCGGTCGGCGAAGGAGAGTCCGGGGCGCCGTTGCAGGTAGCGATCGAGACGCTCGAACGCGGTGTCGTGTTCGAACACGAGGCAGGGCTCGCCGGTGGGCCCCGCGGCGGTGAAATCGACGCACTTGAGCACGTGCGGGTGCGACAGCGCGATGAGGATGCGCGCCTCGCGGGTGGCCGCGCGCTTGAGCTGATCCTGTCGCTCGGCGGTCGACGATCGCGCGACGAGGTACACGCGCGCGCGCCGCACGAGGTCCTTCATCGACTGCGACTTCGCGAGGTAGTCCTGCCAGGCGTTGCTCTCGTCGATCACCTCATCGAAGAGGAGGTCGCCGTGCTTGCGCTGGCCTTTGCTCTCTTCGATGCCGAGGCGTCGCAGGGCCGCCACGGTCTCGCGTGCGGTATTGGTGTCGATGCTCCGGTCTTGCAGCGACGACTGCGCGCCTTCGTACTCGGCGGTGGTGATGGCGCGTACGAAGTTCTTGCGGGTGACGACGCCCATGCGCCCGGCGGCGTCGAGCCCCGAGATGTCGACCTTCTCGTCGGAGAGAAAGACGAGCGCCTCGACCCTCGGCCGACGACCTCTGAACTGCGACTCGAGGAGCCCCGCGAGCACGCGAGTCTTGTACCCGGCGCTCTTGATGGGCGACTCCATCACGCGTGATCGCGCCTCGGAGCGGTCGAGGAAGGTGTAGGTCCAGTTGATGCCGTTGCCCGCGAAGCGCGCGGGGTGGCTCTTGATCTCGATGAGGTAGAGGGCGTTGTGTCCGAGCACGAGGGCGTCGACCTCGTGGCGTCGCCCCGAGGGCTCCACGATCTCGACGAGACCCCACAGAAAATAGGGGTTCTCGTTGGGCAGAGCCGACTTGATGAACTCGATGGCCTGCCGCTCCCAGGTGTGCGGCGTGTGTCCATCGGCAAGGACGCGATCGCGCGGTAGCCCCATCGTTGCGCTCCGTGGTCGAGGGTTAGCGGTGGTGCGCGGCGAGCCACGCCTCGGCGACGGCGCGCGTGTGGGTGGCCGCGTCGTCGGAGCTCGCGAGCACGTCGAAGGGATCGACTCCGAGCGCCGCGAGCGCGGTTCCATCGAGCTCGATGGAGAGACACCGCGGGCCCCGCAGCTCACCGAGCGCGAGGGCTGTGAGCCCCGCGAGGTGACGCAGCGCAGGCTCGTCGCCGACCACGTACACCTGCTCGTGAAACGAGAGGTCGCGGTTGTCGGCGAAGCGGGTCGCGACGGCGACGAGGGCCGCAGCGCCGACGACGAGCACCCGCGCGGTGGGACCGATCGCAGGCAGCGGCGCGGCGACGCCGAGCGCGATCGACCAGGTGCGCGCGGCGTTGGTGAGCAGCTCGCGCACGGAGGCGCCGGGCGACGGGGGCGCTCGAAAGTGGTCGAAGGCGAGGCGGTCGTTGGGGCGACGGCTCCACTGGCCGAAGGGCTCGTCGTCGGTGAGCCCTGCGAGGGCGAACACCACGCGCGGACTGAACGCATCGGGGTAGAGGCTCGCGGCGTCGCGGAGCAGGAGCTCGAGGCGATCGAGGGGCGTGAGGTCCGACGGGGTGCCCGCGTAGTTGCGCCACGAGGCATCGGCGGCGGAGCCGAAGCGCCGCGGAGCGGACTCGCGCGCGTCGATCCACGCGAGGCCGAGCGCGGCGGCGTTGTAGAACGCGTCGATGTCGGCGTCAGAGACGGACGCTGCGTCCGAGCGTGAGGCGGGCGTGTGGGTCACCGGCGGGGTCCTCCTGCGGGGCGGCGGAGTGTCGTCGGACTTGGGTGAGCACACAAGCCTTCGTGGGCGCCGCGGTGCAATCGTGCGAGGCGGTGTGCGCAAGGGCAAAGGTCCCAGTGGAGCGCCGTCAGGGTGCCGTGGTCCAATCCGAGTGCGATGGCCGACCCAGACACGATCGAAGACATGAACGACGCGTTGCTCACGCTGCTTTCCAGCGGGGGCGACGAACTCCACCTCGCCATTCTAAATGGACAGGTCGAGGTTTCGCGCATCGTGACGGCGCTCCCGCCCGACGTCGCGGTGTACTTCGAGGCCGACGGTGCGCTCCGCGGCAGCGACGGCGATGCGCGCGGCACGCGCGACGATGCGTGCCTGCTCGCCGCGAAGGCGCTCGACCTTCGCGTGAGCGTCTTCGAGAAGATCCGAGAGAAGCTGGGCGGGGCGCGTGCGGCGGCGTGGCCCGCGTGCTGGCCGGGCACGCTGATCGCACACGAAGTGCACCGGCTCGCCACAACCGCGGTCACGGTCGCGTGCTTCGGGCGCCTCGCGAACAACTCGGTGCAGCCCTTCGCGGTGCTCGCAGACGTGCTGCACGCGCCCGTGACGCGTCTCTGCGTGCTTGCGGCGCAGTTCCTCGCTGCGCCCGATCGGCCATGGGGTGAGGCGCGGCGATGCGCTGCCTTCTGCCGACAGATCACGGTGTGGCTGCAGGCGGCGCTCGACGCGCTCGACGCCGTGGAGGCGCCTGACGTCGTCAACGAACCGATGCAAAGCATCTTCGACGAGTGCCGCGCGCAGATCGCCAACGTGGCCACGATGCTCCACGCGGCGGGCGACCCTGCGGGCGACCGGCTTCGTGCAATGCTCGACATCGGCGACGATGCGGTGTCGTCATTGCAGCTCGAGAAGGTGCATGCCGAAGCGCTGCTCGAAGGTCTCGAGCGCGCCGATGTGCTCAAGCCAGTCGACGGGCTGGGGATCGAGTTTCTCGCCTTCGCGAACGCGCGCGGCTGGGGGCCACGCCCACACGCGGCGACCTTCGAGGCGGCCCTGGAGGGCGTGCTTCGGGGCGCACGCAGGGGCGGGGTCTCGCCGTCACGCGCACGCCGCTGCGAGGCTGCGCTGAAGGCGCTCGGCTTCGACCCGAGAACCTTTCTGGGGGCGATGAAGGAGAGGGAGCGCAAGGCAATACTTCTCCGAGAGATCGAGCAGAAGCGCAGCAACGCGCCAGCAGAATTTCGCAATCGCGTGGTCCGCGCGCTCAGGTCGGGCAAGGGCGATGCAGGTCGAGCGGCGACGTTTCTGGGCAACTGCGGGCGCGTGACGCTCATCGAGTGGATCAAGGGCGACGGTGCGCTTCACCGTGAGGTCGTCGGCAGGTTCGACGAGCTGCAGGCGGAGCTGGGGTCGGCGCCGACGGCGTGCGGAGATGAAGCGTCGCCGTCGCGGATCCTGAAGACCCGGACGAGGCGAAAAACGATATGAAACCAAGCGCTTGCGGCGACAGCAAGTAAGGGGCGCTAGTGATCGTGGGACGCATGCCGACGATCGCTGGATCATCGGACCCGAATCGTTCACAAACGGCGTCGATGACGCCTGACCACCTCACGCTGGCGAAGATTCGGGTCGAAACGGGCCTCTCCGAGGCGGCCATCCGACGGTGCATTGAGGGCGTCACGCGGCGTCCCTCGACGCGCGTCGCCGTGCTGTCGGCCGCGACCCGGCTCGGGCTCGTCGACGTCGTCGCGG